>JACMOY010000284.1 GCA_014377795.1 Actinomycetota bacterium
CCGCGGTGCCCTCGACGTAGTCGCCGTCCGAGGACTTCACCCAGGCCATCAGTGCGCGCAGCTGGCGGCCGGTGGCCTCGATCGGGTGCTGCTCGCCCTCGGCGCGCAGCCGGGTGAACTCGGGCCCGCCGGCGTCCTGGTCGGCGATGAACCGGGCCGCGAAGGTGCCGTCCTTGATGTCGCTCAGCACGTCCTGCATGCGCGCCTTGACCGACTCGTCGACGACCCGCGGGCCCGAGACGTAGTCGCCGTACTCGGCGGTGTCGGACACGCTCCAGCGCTGCTTGGCGATCCCGCCCTCGTACATCAGGTCGACGATCAGCTTCAGCTCGTGCAGGCACTCGAAGTACGCCACCTCGGGCTGGTAGCCGGCCTCGGTGAGCACCTCGAAACCCTGCTGCACCAACCGCGAGACGCCGCCGCACAGCACGGCCTGCTCGCCGAACAGGTCGGTCTCGGTCTCCTCGGTGAACGTGGTCCTGATGCCGCCGGCGCGCAGGCCGCCGATCGCCCGCGCGTAGGCCAGGGCCAGCGGCCAGGCCCCGCCGGTGGCGTCGGCCTCGACGGCGACGAGCACGGGCACGCCGCGACCGTCGGTGTACTCGCGGCGCACCAGGTGGCCAGGCCCCTTGGGGGCCACCATCGCGACGTCGACGCCATCTGGCGCGGTGATGTAGCCGAACCTGATGTTGAACCCGTGACTGAAGAACAACGCGTCCCCGGGCTGCAGGTTCGGCTCGATCGCCTCGGCGTACACCAGCCGCTGCACGTGGTCGGGGGTGAGCACCATGATCACGTTCGCCTCGGCGCAGGCCTGGGCCGGAGTCACGACGCGCAGCCCCTCGGCCTCGGCCTTGGCGCGGCTCGCGCTGGTCTCCGGCAGGCCGACGCGGACGTCGACACCGCTGTCGCGCAGGTTGAGCGCGTGAGCGTGGCCCTGGCTGCCGTAGCCGATGATCGCGACCTTGCGGTCGGCGATCACGGACGGGTCGGCATCGGCGTCGTAGTACATCTCGGCCACGGGAGGGTCTCCTTCGAGGGGTGGTGGTGCGATCAGGCGGACTTGAGAGAGCGGTCGCTCATGCTGCGCGGGCCCCGGGCCATCGCGACCAGGCCGGACTGCACGAGCTCGCGGACACCGAATGGCTCGAGCATCCGCAGCAGGGCGGCCAGCTTGTCGACGTCGCCGGTGGCCTCGATCGTCACCGCGTCCGGCGAGACGTCGATGACCTTGGCGCGGAACAGCTGCACGGTCTCGAGCACGTGCGAGCGGGTGGCCCCGTCGGTGCGCACCTTGACCAGCAGCAGCTCGCGCTGGACCGAGGCGGCCGGCTCGAGCTCGACGACCTTGATGACCTCGATCAGCTTGTTCAGCTGCTTGGTGACCTGCTCGAGGGGCAGGTCCTCGACGTCGACGACGACCGTCATCCGCGAGACGTCGGGGTGCTCGGTGGGCCCGACCGCGAGCGACTCGATGTTGAACCCGCGACGCGAGAACAGGCCTGCGATCCGGGCGAGCACGCCGGGGCGGTCCTCGACGAGCACCGAGAGGGTGTGCCGGCTCATCAGTCCGACCGGTCCCACACGGGGCTGGTGCCCCGCGCGAACTGGATGTCGTCGTTGCTGACCCCGGCGGGCACCATCGGCCAGACCATCGCGTCGCGGTGCACCACGAAGTCCACGACGACGGGTCGGTCGTTGATCGCCATCGCCGCCTCGATGGTGGCGTCGACGTCCTCGGGCCGCTCGCAGCGCAGCCCCGCGCAGCCGTAGGCGTCGGCGAGCTTGACGAAGTCCGGGATGCGCCGAGCCGAGCCGGTGTGCAGGTCGGTGTTGCTGTAGCGCGCGCCGTAGAACAGCGTCTGCCACTGGCGCACCATGCCCAGGCTGGAGTTGTTGATGATCGCGACCTTGATCGGGATGTCGTTGATGACGCAGGTCGCGAGCTCCTGGTTGGTCATCTGGAAGCAGCCGTCGCCGTCGATCGCCCACACCGTGCGCTCGGGGCTGCCCACCTTGGCGCCCATCGCGGCGGGGACCGCGTAGCCCATCGTGCCGAGGCCGCCGGAGTTGAGCCAGGCGTTGGGCCGCTCGTACTGGATGAACTGCGCGGCCCACATCTGGTGCTGGCCGACGCCTGAGGTGTAGATCGCCTCAGGTCCGGCGATCGCGCCGATCCGCGAGATCACCAGCTGCGGTGACAGCGAGTCGTCGTCCGGCTCGCCGTAACCCAGCGGGTAGGTCGCTCGCCAGTCCTCGACCTCGCGCCACCAAGCCGCGTAGTCACCGACGGCACCCGCGGCGTGCTCGGCCTGCAGCGCCAGCAGCAGCTCGCTGAGCACCTCCCCCGCGTCCCCCACGATCGGGACGTCGGCGACCCGGTTCTTCGAGATCTCGGCCGGGTCGATGTCGGCGTGGATCACCGTCGCGTGCGGGGCGAACGTCGACAGCTGACCGGTGACCCGGTCGTCGAACCGCGCGCCGATGCTGAAGATCAGGTCCGAGCGCTGCAGGGCGGTGACCGCGGCGACGGTGCCGTGCATGCCGGGCATCCCCAGGTTGGCCTGGTGGCTGTCGGGCAGTGCGCCGCGGGCCATCAGCGTGGTGACGACCGGGATGCCGGTGAGGTCGACCAGCCGGCGCAGCTGCTCGCTCGCGCGGGCCCGGATCACCCCGCCGCCGACGTACAGCACCGGACGGCGTGAGCGCACGAGCAGCCGAGCGGCCTCGCGCACCTGCTTGGCGTGCGGGCGGGTCACCGGGTGGTAGCCGGCGAGCTCGACCCGGGTCGGCCAGACGAACTCCGTGGTGGCCTGCAGCGCGTCCTTGCTGATGTCGACCAGCACCGGCCCGGGGCGGCCGGTGCCGGCGATGTGGAACGCCTCGGCGATCGCGCGCGGGATGTCGGCCGGGTCGGTGACCAGGTAGTTGTGCTTGGTGATCGGCATGGTGATGCCGCGGATGTCGGCCTCCTGGAAGGCGTCCGTGCCGATCGAGGACGACGCGACCTGGCCGGTGATGGCCACCATCGGCACCGAGTCCATGTGCGCGTCGGCGATCGGGGTGACCAGGTTCGTCGCTCCGGGGCCGGACGTCGCCATGCAGACGCCGACCCGGCCGGTTGCTACCGCGTACCCCTGGGCGGCGTGCCCGGCGCCCTGCTCGTGCCGCACCAGGGTGTGACGCACCTGCTTGGAGTCCAGCAGCGGGTCGTACGCCGGCAGGATCGCCCCGCCGGGGATGCCGAAGACCACCTCGACGCCGGCGAGCTCGAGCGAGCGGACCAGGCTCTGGGCCCCGGTCATCAGCTCGGGCCCCGGTTCGGGCGGGGGCGCCGGACGCCCACGACCGGCCGCGACGTCGGCCGGGGTGGCAGTCCCCGTGGGATGGCCGGCAGGCACCTTGGTCGTGCTCACGTCCTCACCGCTTCCTGCTGCTCGCTGATGGGTCACCGGACACGAAAAAACCCCTCGGCCCCAGATGGTGGGGCGCTGGTGAGGGGTCGCGCGCTGGGCTGAGGTCGGTCAGCCGGCGCGCTGGAGAACTACGGGGAAGGTGCGGGTCATAACGCCACGGTGCCCCCGTCGTCCGGCGGTGTCAACATCGACCGTGACCCGTCTCACCATCTGGACCTGATGTCCGCACACTGAGACGCCGCTGTCGTTCGACCCGCGGCAGCCGGGTCACGTCGTCGGGGACGTCCAGCGCGAACGGCCCCTCGGCCAGGCACCGCCACATGGCCGTCTCGTCCAGCGCTCGGGCGAACGCGTAACCCTGCGCGTGCTGGGTGCCGGCAGCGCGCAGCAGTCGCACGTGCAGAGCGCTCTCGACCCCCTCGACCGTCACGGACAGACCCAGCTCGTGCCCGATGCCGATGACGGCGTGCACGAGGGCGGTGACGTCGTCCAGCCGACCGAAGCCCTCGAGGAACGAGCGGTCGATCTTCAGCTGGTCGACCGGCAGCCGGCGCAGGTAGTCCAGCGAGCAGTACCCGGTGCCGAAGTCGTCGACGGCCAGGTGCACCCCCAGTCCCCGCAGCCGCTCGACGATGGCCAGCGTGACCTCGGCCTGGTCCAGCAGCACCGTCTCGGTGATCTCCAGGGTGAGCCGGTCGGCGGGGACGCCGTGCCGGCGCAGCACCCCGTCGACCGCCTCGACCAGACCGGGGTCGGCGACCTGGTGCACCGAGAGGTTGACCGACACCCGCAGCGGGTGGCCGGCGGCGGCCCACGCGGCGGCCTGGGCGACCGCCTGCTCGAGCACCCACCGACCGATGGCGTGGATGTCGCCGCTGGACTCCGCGAGCGCCACCAGCTCGCTCGCCTCGATGACCGTGCTGTCGCCGTCGGTCCAGCGCAGCAGGGCCTCGGCGCCGACGATCTCGCCGCTGGTGAGGTCGACCACCGGTTGGTACAGCACGGACAGGGCCTGGTCGACCACGGCCGCGTGCAGCCGCTGCTCGAGGTCGACGCTGCGGGCGAGGGCGGCGTACATGGCCGGTTCGAAGACCCGCACCAGCCCGCGCCCGGCGGCCTTGGCGTGGTACATCGCGACGTCCGCGTCGCGCACCAGGTCCAGCGGCCGCCCGCCGGGCCCGGCCGCGGCCACGCCGACCGAGCCGCTGAGCACCAGCTCGCCTCCGGGGGACGTGAACGGGCAGGACAGCTCGTGCAGCAGCCGGGTGGCCACGTCCACCGCCGCGGCGACGTCGGCGCCGGGCACGAGCAGGACGGTGAACTCGTCGCCGCCGTACCGGCACACCAGGTCACGGTCGCCCGCTGCGCGCTCGACCCGCCGGGCCGCCTCGCGCAGCAGCGCGTCACCGACGGCGTGACCGCGTCCGTCGTTGATGCGCTTGAAGCCGTCCAGGTCGCAGAACAGGACCACGACCCGGTCCTGCCCGGCGAGGGCGGCGAACCGGTCGGCGAGCGCGCGGTCGAACGTCGCCCGGTTGGCCAGGCCCGTCAGCGCGTCGTTGCGGGCGGCGTGCAGCAGCTGCTCGCGCAGTGCGGCGGTCTCGGTGACGTCGCGCACCGCGACCACGACGTCCTCACCCACCCGGCGGGCCACGGCCTCGAGCTGGACCACCTGCCGCCGCTCACCTCCCCCACCCGCGCGCAGATCCACACCGACCTGCAGCCGCTGCTCGACGGCCGGGTCGACCTGCAGCAGGCGCAGCGCCGACAGCACCCGCCCGGCGTCCGGCGCCACCACGAGGTCGCTCACCCGGCGACCGAGCAGCACCTGCGGGGCGACCCGCAGCAGGCGCTGGGCGGACGGCGAGACGGAGGTGACCTCACCGCAGACGCCGAGCCGCAGCAGCAGGTCCGGGGTGGTGTCGACCATCGACCGCAGACCCCGCTCGCAAGCCGCCAGCTCGGCGGCCAGCCGGTGGTTGGTGCGGGCCACCACCAGCAGCCGGGTGAGCAGCACCAGGATCACCGCGCCCGACACCACCAGCGGCAGGCGGGGCAGCCCCGGCGGCGATCCCACCAGCGCCAGAGACACCGACGCGGCGACCAGCAGCACGACCGGGAGCAGCGCACCGACGGCGTCCAGGATGCGTCGCGGCAGCCGGTCCCGACCCACCGACGTGACCGCAGCCGCGGCGAGCAGCACCGAGACCGCGACGGCGGCGGCGGTGCTGTCAGCCGGGCTGGCGCCCGCCGGCGCGCCGGGCCACCCGAACACCCAGGCCACGACGAACACCCAGGCCACGACGGACACGCTGCCGACGACGAGGAACGTGTCGATGACCAGCACCCAGGCGCGTGGGCCGCCGCTGACGGGCAGCAGCAGCAGGACCGCGGCGGTCACCAACAGCACGCCAGCGACCAGCTGCGCCGAGCCGACGGCCAGCGGGACGTCGGCCCACGCGCCGCGGGACAGCGCCGAGGTCACGCCCACCAGCAGCTGTGAGCCGGCGACGAGCCCGAACCCCACCCGCGCCCTGGCGTCCAGCCGACGCAGCCGGGCGAGCACGACCACGGCGCACGCCAGCGCCGCCAGCGTCACCGCCGTCGCCAGCGTCACCGCCGTCGCCACGTCAGTCGCAGACGGCGCCGTGAGCCGCGGACCCGACGAGCTTGACGTACTTGGCCAGGACGCCACGCTGGTGCCGTGGCGCGGGGGGCACCCAGCCCGCGCGCCGGGCCGCCAGCTCGGTGTCGTCGACCAGGAGGTCGAGCGTGCCGCCGGCGACGTCCAGGCGGATGCGGTCGCCATCGCGCACGAAGGCGATCGGGCCGGCGTCGACGGCCTCGGGGGCGACGTGGCCGACGCACAGGCCGGTGGTGCCGCCGCTGAACCGCCCGTCGGTGAGCAGCAGCACGTCCTTGCCGAGCCCAGCACCCTTGATCGCCCCGGTGACCGCGAGCATCTCGCGCATGCCCGGGCCGCCCTTGGGGCCCTCGTAGCGGATCACGCACACGTCGCCGGCGACCAGGGTGCCGTCCGCGACGGCGTCCATGGCGGCGCGCTCGCCGTCGAAGACCCGGGCCGGGCCCTCGAAGACGTCCTCGTCGAAGCCAGCCGACTTCACCACGGCGCCCTCGGGGGCCAGCGACCCGTGCAGGATGGTCAGCCCGCCGGTGCGGTGGATCGGCCGGTCCATGGCCCGCAGCACCTTGCCGTCGACGTCCGGCGGGTCGATGTCGGCCAGGTTCTCGGCCAGCGTCCGGCCCGTGACGGTCAGCGCGTCGCCGTGCATCAGGCCCGCGTCCAGCAGGGCGCGCATGACGACCGGGATGCCGCCGACGCGGTCGACGTCGGTCATCACGAAGCTGCCGAACGGCTTGACGTCGGCCAGGTGCGGCACCTTCGCACCGATCCGGCTGAAGTCCGCCAGCGAGAGCTCGACGTGCGCCTCGTGCGCGATCGCCAGCAGGTGCAGGACGGAGTTGGTCGAGCCGCCCAGGGCCATGACGACGGCGATCGCGTTCTCGAACGCCTCGCGGGTGAGGATCTGGCGGGCCGTGATGCCCTGGCGCAGCAGCTCGACCACCGCCTCACCGGACTTGCGGGCGTACCCGTCGCGACGGCGGTCGACGGCCGGCGGGGCGGCGCTGCCGGGCAGCGACATCCCCAGCGCCTCGGCGGCGCTGGCCATCGTGTTGGCCGTGTACATGCCGCCGCACGCCCCCTCGCCGGGGCAGATCGCACGTTCGATGGCGTCGACGTCGGCCCGCGAGATCAGACCGCGCGAGCACGCCCCGACGGCCTCGAAGGCGTCGATGATGGTCACCTGGCGCTCGGTGCCGTCCGAGAGCTTGGCGATGCCCGGCAGGATCGACCCGGCGTACAGGAACACGCTCGCGAGGTCGAGGCGCGCCGCAGCCATCAGCATGCCCGGCAGCGACTTGTCGCAGCCCGCGAGCAGCACCGACCCGTCCAGCCGCTCGGCCTGCATCACCGTCTCGACGCTGTCGGCGATGACCTCGCGCGAGACCAGCGAGTAGTGCATGCCCTCGTGGCCCATCGAGATGCCGTCCGAGACCGAGATGGTGCCGAACTCCAGGGGGTAGCCCCGCGCGGCGTGCACCCCCTCCTTGACCGCCTGGGCCAGCCGCTGCAGCGACAGGTTGCACGGCGTGATCTCGTTCCAGCTGCTCGCGACGCCGATCTGCGGCTTGACCCAGTCGTCATCGCCCATGCCGACCGCCCGCAGCATGCCCCGCGACGCGGTCTTCTCCAGGCCGTCGGTGACGTCGCGGCTGCGCGGCTTGATGTCGGGAGCACCAGGGGTGTCGGTCGAGGTCATGCGCGGGAGTCTAGGACGTCAGGTGCGCGCCGCCGCGGCCCGTGCCCGCCGCCCACGGGGTCGCCGCGACCACCCCGAGCAGGGGATCGCCGGCCACGATCCGATGCAGCTGCCCGCGCAGCAGCGCCAGGGCGCGCGGCATCATCGCCGACGTGGAGCCACCGACGTGCGGGCTGATCAGCACGCCGGGAAGGTGCCACAGCTCGTGGCCGGGGTCGAGAGGCTCGGGGTCGGTGACGTCCAGCGCGGCCAGCAGGCGCCCGGTGCGCAGCTCGGCCACCAGGTCGTCGGTGCGCACGACCGGCCCGCGGGCCACGTTGACCAGCAGCGCGCCGTCCGGCATGGCCGCGAGGAACGCGGCGTCGACCAGGCCCCGCGTGGCCTCGTTCAGCGGCACCGTGACGATGACGACGTCGTGCGCGGGCAGCAGACCGGCCAGCTCGTCGACCCCGTGCACCGGGCCCAGCCGCGCGTCCTCGCGGGCCCGCGACGCGACCACCGTCACGTGCGTCTCGAAGGGCAGCAGCCGGGCGACGACGGCGCTGCCGACCCCGCCGGCGCCGAGGACGAGCACCCGCCGGTCGGCCAGCGAGCGGCGCTGCTCGGGAGCCCACCGGCCCCGGTCCTGGCCGCGCACGAACTGCGGCAGGCCGCGCAGTGCCGCGATCGCGAGGCCCACCGCGAGCTGGCTGGACGAGGCGTCGTGGACGCCGACCGCGTTGGCCAGCGCGACGCCCGCGGGCAGGTAAGGGGCCACGGCGTCGAAACCTGCCGTCAGCGTCTGCACCAGGCGCAGGTTCGGCAGGTCGGCGA
>JACMOY010000285.1 GCA_014377795.1 Actinomycetota bacterium
AGGTCGACGAGCCGCTTGACGGGGAAGATCATCGCCCGCTTGTCGCGGTTGGCGACCGACACGAACACGGTGCCCCCGTCGGGCAGCCCGCCGTACGCCGCCGCCTGGCTCTTGGCGAACGCCCTGCCGAAGTCGTCGTCGATGCCCATCACCTCGCCGGTCGAGCGCATCTCGGGCCCCAGCAGGCTGTCGACGACGAGTCCTTCGCGGGTGACGAAGCGCTTGAACGGCAGCACGGCCTCCTTCACCGAGACCGGTGGGCCGGGCGGCAGGTGGGTGCCGTCCTGCTCGGGCAGCATGCCCTCGGCGCGCAGGTCGGCGATCGTGGCGCCCAGCATGATCCGAGCCGCCGCCTTGGCCAGCGGCACCGCGGTGGCCTTGCTGACGAACGGCACCGTGCGGCTGGCCCGCGGGTTGGCCTCCAGGACGTAGAGCACGTCGGACGCCAGCGCGAACTGCACGTTCAGCAGCCCACGGACGCCGACACCCCGCGCGATCGCCTCGGTCGAGGTGCGCACCCGCTCGATCTCGCTGTGCCCCAACGTGACCGGTGGCAGGACGCAGGCCGAGTCGCCGCTGTGGTTGCCGGCCTCCTCGATGTGCTCCATCACCGCGCCGAGGAACATCTCGTGCCCGTCGAACAGGGCGTCGACGTCGATCTCGATCGCGTCGTCGAGGAACCGGTCGACGAGCACCGGGTGCTGCGGTGAGGCCAACGTGGCCCGGCCGACGTACTGCTGCAGCGTCTCGTCGTCGTAGACGATCTCCATGCCCCGCCCACCCAGCACGTACGACGGGCGCACCAGCACCGGGTAGCCGATCTCGTGGGCCACCTCGACCGCCTCGGCGGGCGAGAACGCGGTGCCGTGCTTGGGCGCGGGCAGCCCGGCCTCGGCGAGCACCCGGCCGAACGCCCCGCGGTCCTCGGCGAGGTCGATGGCTGCGGGGCTGGTGCCGACGACGGGCACACCCGCCTCGGCGAGCGCGTGAGCCAGGCCGAGCGGGGTCTGACCGCCGAGCTGGACGATGACACCGGCGACGGGCCCGGCCTGCTGCTCGGCGTGCACGACCTCGAGCACGTCCTCGAGGGTCAGCGGCTCGAAGTACAGCCGGTCGGAGGTGTCGTAGTCGGTCGAGACCGTCTCGGGGTTGCAGTTCACCATCACGGTCTCGAAACCCGCGTCGCGCAGGGCGAAGCTGGCGTGCACGCAGGAGTAGTCGAACTCGACACCCTGGCCGATGCGGTTCGGCCCGGACCCCAGGATCAACACGGCCGGCCGCTCGCGGGGCGCCACCTCGGTCTCGTCGTCGTAGCAGGAGTAGTGGTACGGCGTCGTGGCGGCGAACTCGGCGGCGCAGGTGTCAACCGTCTTGTAGACCGGCCGGACGCCGAGGGCCTGGCGGACGCCGCGCACCACGGCCTCGGGCATCGACCGCAGTGCGCCGATCTGGGTGTCGCTGAACCCGTGCCGCTTGGCCTTGCGCAGCAACGCCGGCGACAGGTCCGGTGCGTCACGCACCGCGCCCGCGAGGTCGTCGATGAGCGCGATCTGGTCGAGGAACCACGGGTCGATGCCCGTCGCCGCGTGCACCTGCCCGACGTCGGCCCCGGCCCGGATCGCCTGCTGCACAGTGACGATGCGCCCGTCGGTCGGCGTCCGCGCGGTCTCGAGCAGTGCCGCTGGGTCACCGGGCTCGCCGTCCCAGTGGAAGCTGGAGCCGGCGCGCTCGGCCGACCGCAGCGCCTTCTGCAGCGCCTCGGTGAAGCTGCGGCCGAAGGCCATGGCCTCGCCGACCGACTTCATCGTGGTCGTCAGCGTCGGGTCGGCGGCGGGGAACTTCTCGAACGCGAACCGCGGCACCTTGACGACGACGTAGTCCAGCGCCGGCTCGAACGAGGCCGGGGTCTTCTCGGTGATGTCGTTGTCGACCTCGTCCAGCGTGTAGCCGACGGCCAGCTTCGCGGCGATCTTCGCGATCGGGAACCCGGTGGCCTTGCTGGCCAGGGCGGACGAGCGCGAGACCCGGGGGTTCATCTCGATGACGATGACGCGGCCGTCGACGGGGTTCACCGCGAACTGGATGTTGCAGCCGCCGGTGTCGACGCCGACCTCGCGGATCACGGCGATGCCGATGTCGCGCAGCTGCTGGTACTCGCGGTCGGTGAGCGTCATGGCCGGGGCGACGGTGATCGAGTCACCGGTGTGCACGCCCATCGGGTCGACGTTCTCGATCGAGCAGACGACCACGACGTTGTCGACGCGGTCGCGCATCAGCTCGAGCTCGTACTCCTTCCACCCGGTGATCGACTCCTCGAGCAGCACCTCGGTGGTCGGCGAGGCGTGCAGCCCGGCTCCGGCGATCCGGCGCAGGTCGTGCTCGTCGTAGGCGAAGCCCGAGCCCAGGCCGCCCATCGTGAATGAGGGACGCACGACCACGGGGTAGCCGAGGTCCTGCGCCGCGGCCACGCACTCGGCGATCGTGTGGGCGACGTGGCTGCGAGCCGACTCGGCGCCACACCGCTGCACGACGCCCTTGAACGCCTGGCGGTCCTCGCCGAGCTGGATCGCCTTGACGTTCGCGCCGATCAGCGGGCAGCCGTACTTGGCCAGGACTCCGTTCTCGTGCAACGCGATCGCGGTGTTGAGCGCGGTCTGGCCACCGAGCGTCGCCAGCACCGCGTCCGGGCGCTCCTTGGCGATGATCGCCTCGACGACCTCGGGGGTGATCGGCTCGACGTAGGTCGCGTCGGCGAAGTCGGGGTCGGTCATGATCGTCGCCGGGTTGCTGTTGACGAGGATGACGCGCAGCCCCTCGACGCGCAGCACCCGGCAGGCCTGGGTGCCCGAGTAGTCGAACTCGGCCGCCTGGCCGATGACGATGGGCCCCGAGCCGATCACGAGCACCGAGGTGAGGCCGGTACGACGGGGCATCAGCGGGCGCCATCCATCAGGTCGCAGAACCGGTCGAACAGGTACCCCGCATGGTGCGGCCCGGCCGCCGCCTCGGGGTGGTACTGCACCGAGAACGCCGGTCGCTCGACCAGGCGCAGCCCCTCGACGACGTCGTCGTTGAGGCAGACGTGGGTGACCTCGGCCGGGCCGTACGGTGTCGGCGCCGGCCCGTCCAGCGGGGCGTCGACGGCGAAACCGTGGTTGTGCGCGGTGATCTCGACCCGCCCGGTGCTGCGGTCCATGACCGGCTGGTTGATGCCCCGGTGGCCGTAGCCGAGCTTGTAGGTGCCGAACCCCAGGGCGCGCCCCAGCAGCTGGTTGCCGAAGCAGATCCCGAAGAACGGCAGCCGCCGGTCGAGCACCTCGCGCAGCAGAGCGACCTGGTGGTCGGCGCTCGCCGGGTCACCTGGGCCGTTGGAGAAGAACACCCCGTCCCCCGACGTCGCGAGGACGTCCTCGATCGACGCCGAGGCGGGCAGGACGTGCACCTCGACCCCGCGCTGCGCCAGCTGGTGCGGCGTCATGGCCTTGATGCCCAGGTCGAGGGCGGCAACGGTGAACCGCCGCTCGCCCACCGCGGGGACGACGTACGCCTCGGGGGTCGAGACCTGCTCGGCCAGCGCCGCACCGGTCATCGCGGGCGTGGCCAGCACCACCTCGAGCAGCTCGGAGCGCGGCCGACCGGCGTCGGCGCCGGAGAAGATGCCGGCGCGCATGGCCCCGCGCTCACGCAGGTGGCGGGTGAGGGCCCGGGTGTCGACGCCCTGGATCCCGACCACGCCCTGGGCCGCAAGGTCGTCCTGCAGGGTGCGCCGCGAGCGCCAGCTGGACGGGCGCGGTGAGGGGTCGCGGACGACGTAGCCGGCGACCCAGATGCGGCTGGACTCACCGTCCTCGTCGTTCATGCCGGTGTTGCCGATGTGGGGGGCGGTCTGCACGACGACCTGGCGGCGGTAGCTGGGGTCGGTCAGCGTCTCCTGGTAGCCGGTCATGCCGGTGCTGAACACCGCCTCGCCGACGGTGCGGCCGATGGCGCCGAACGCCTCGCCGGTGAAGACCCTTCCGTCCTCGAGCATGAGCAGGGCATCGGTCACGACGGACCTCCGGTGGCAGGGATGAGGGCGCGGACGGCGTCGACGAGGCGATCGCGGTCGGCGTCGTGCCGGGGGCTGAGGGCGGTGGCTACGGACGCGGTCCCGAGCTGCCACTCGACGACGACCAGCCCGGCGCCGGTGCGGGCCTTGCCGGCGCGGAAGGTCTCGCGGCGGACGTC
>JACMOY010000286.1 GCA_014377795.1 Actinomycetota bacterium
ACAAGTTCCAGGATCCCGAGCCCATCACGGAGTTTCGGTGGGTGCCGGTCGCCGTCCTGCTCGTCCCGATCTTGTTGGAGTCGTTCTCCTTTCGGACCGCGATCGTCGAGAGCAACCACGTTCGCGGCAAGGGTTCGTGGTCCGAGTTCATCCGCACCGCCAAGTCGCCCGTGCTCCCTATCATCCTGTTGGAGGACCTAGCCGCGCTGGTCGGTCTGGTCTTCGCGCTGTTCGGCGTCAGCATGACCCTGGCCACCGGCAACGGGGTCTGGGACGCCGTCGGGACCGCACTGATCGGCATCCTCCTGGTGACCGTGGCGATCATCCTCTCCGTCGAGATGAAGTCCCTCCTGATCGGCGAGGCCGCCAGCCTGCCCAAGGTCCTCGCCATCAAGGCTGCCCTGGAGGGTGACGGTGATTCGGCAGACTCGGCAGACTCGGCGGTCGCGCGGGTCATCCACCTGCGCACGCTGCACCTCGGGCCGGAGGAGCTGCTCGTCGCCGCGAAGCTGGCAGTGGGTCGTCGGGACTCCGGGGACAAGATCGCCGCGGCCATCAACGCCGCCGAGCAGCGAGCCCGCGAAGCGGTGCCGGGGCTGCGCCTGGTGATGTACCTCGAGCCCGATATCGACCGCGGCGTCTCCGACCCCATCTCCTGGCAGCACCCGAAGGTGTGACCCGCCTTGGTCTGCACGGAACCGCCTACTCGAGGCCTGGTATCTGCTAGTACCTTCCGCCGCATTCCTACGATTCCCCGGACGGGACGCCGCCGTCGCTTCTAGCGTTGGGACCAGGCGTACCAATCTCAGGACACTCAATGCGCGAGGGCGACTCCGGTCGGGTGACTGGCCGCTGGCAGCCTGCCGTGCATCAGCTTCGGGCACTGGGCAGGACGCTGGTGGCCTCGGAGCGACTGAAGACTGCCGCGCGCGCTTTCTGGGTCGCCGTCATACCCGGTGCGATCCTCTTCATGGCCTTGCAGACCTTCGTGAACGCGCGAGCCGGCATGATCGGTGTGGATTCCCATGCCTACTGGACTGCTGCCCGGCACCCGGAGACCTGGTACACATCTGCGCCGGGATACCGCGACGCGTTCCTGTACTCGCCGGCCTTTGCGCAGGCGCTCTGGCCCCTCGGTCAGCTTCCGTGGCCGGCTTTCCAGACAGTGTGGATCGGCGCCCAGGTGGGAGTCCTCACATGGCTACTGGCCCCGTGGGGATGGCGACGAGGGTTGACCATCGCCCCCTTCTTCATTGCCGAGATCCTGATGGGAAATGTGTACCTCTTCTTCGCGGGAGCGCTCGCGCTCAGCCTGGGCCGCACCGGGCGCGCTCGCCCTTCTGGTGTTGACCAAGGTCGCCCCGGGCGTCGTGGGCGTCTGGTTTGTCGTCCGTCGCCAGTGGCGCGCGACGCTGTGGGCCGCGGGCGTCACCCTGTTGGTCGTTGCGGTCTCGGTCGCCATCGACCCGGCGGCGTGGATGGCATGGTCCCGGTTCCTGGCGCAGACGGCAGGAGATCGCGGCGGGGGTGCAACCCTGCGTCTTGCCGCCGCCCTCGGGATCGTCATCTGGGCCGCAAGGACCGGGCGTGCCTGGCTGTTGGCCCCCGCCCTGATCCTGGCCTGCCCGGTCCCGGGCGGATACGGGCCGCTTGCGGTGCGGGCCGCCATACCGCGCCTGCTGGAGTTCGAGCGTGCCGAGCGTGCCGAGCGTGCGGCGAAGATACCTCACCGCGCTGCGAAGGTACCGGACGCCGGAAACTCCGGTGAGAAGCATCCGCTGCACGGGCATGTTTCAGCGTAGACTCGGGATCACTGCCGGCGTGGGTGATGACCCGCGATGTGCCCAGATGGGCTACGCCTGGAGATAACCGATGACACAAGGAGTTATCCGTCATGCCCTTTGACTACAAGGTTCGCGACCTGAGCCTCGCCGAGGCCGGTCGTCACCAGCTACGTCTGGCCGAGCACGAGATGCCCGGTCTGATGGCCCTTCGATCCGAGTTTGCCGACAGCCAGCCGCTGGCGGGCGCCAGGATCGCCGGCTCGCTGCACATGACCGTGCAGACCGCAGTTCTCATCGAGACCCTGACCGCGCTCGGCGCACAGGTCCGCTGGGCTTCCTGCAACATCTACTCGACCCAGGACGAGGCCGCGGCCGCCACTGTGGTCGGCCCGAACGGCACGCCGGACGACCTGCAGGGTGTCCCCGTTTTCGCCTGGAAGGGCGAGACGCTGCCGGAGTACTGGTGGTGCACCGAGCAGATCCTGACCTGGCCCGCCGACGAGTCCGGGTCAACCGGCCCGAACATGATCCTGGACGACGGCGGCGACGCCACCATGCTGGTCCACAACGGCAAGGCGTGGGAGGCTGTCGGCGTCGTGCCTTCGGCGCAGGAGAGCGACCCCGAGGAGTGGCAGGTCGTCCTCGAGACGGTCCGCAACAGCATGGCCGCGGACCCGATGAAGTGGACCACGGTCGCTGGCGGCATCAAGGGCGTGACCGAGGAGACCACGACCGGCGTCCACCGTCTCTATGAGATGCAGAACGCGGGCCGGCTGCTGTTCCCGGCGATCAATGTCAACGACTCGGTCACCAAGTCCAAGTTCGACAACAAGTACGGCTGCCGGCACTCGCTGATCGACGGGCTCAACCGCGCCACCGACGTGCTGATCGGTGGCAAGGTCGCTGTCGTGGCCGGGTACGGCGACGTGGGCAAGGGCTGCGCCGAGTCGTTGCGCGGTCAGGGCGCTCGGGTGATCGTCACCGAGATCGACCCGATCTGTGCGCTTCAGGCCGCCATGGACGGCTACCAGGTCGCCACGATGGACGACGTCGTGGCCACCGCGGACATCTTCATCACCGCGACCGGCTGCTTCAACGTGCTCACCGCCGAGCAGATGAGCAAGATGAAGAACAAGGCGATCGTCGGCAACATCGGTCACTTCGACAACGAGATCGACATCGCCGGCCTGGCCAAGGTCCCGGGCGTCACCAAGACCGAGATCAAGCCGCAGGTCCACGAGTGGACGTTCGCTCCCGGGGCCGACGGTTCAAGCAGCAGCATCATTGTTCTGTCCGAGGGTCGCCTGCTCAACCTCGGCAATGCCACCGGTCACCCGAGCTTCGTCATGTCGAACTCGTTCGCCAACCAGACGATCGCCCAGATCGAGCTGTTCACCAAGCGCTCGGACTACGACATCCAGGTCTATGTGCTGCCCAAGCACCTGGACGAGAAGGTCGCGCGCCTGCACCTGGACGCCCTCGGCGTCCGGCTCACCGAGCTCAGCAAGGTCCAGGCCGAGTACCTCGGCCTCGACGTCGCCGGCCCGTACAAGCCGGAGCACTACCGCTACTGATCCACCCCGCGGGTCCTCCCCGCACGTGCGTGACACAGTGCCGCCACTCCTTCGGGGGTGGCGGCACTTCGTGCAGCACGTGCGGGTTAGGCAGTGGTGACCCGGGCGAGCGAAGCGTCGACCGAGTCCAGGCCCGCGAGCCGCGCGCGGACCGCCTGCTCGCGCGCCAGCCGCAGCTCGTCGCGACGGCGCCGCTCGGCCAGGACGGCGGCCAGGAAGTCCTCGGGATGGGTGGCCGCCGGCGGTGGCGGCGACACGTGCAGCGCCACCGACCGGGCCAGCTGCAGCGCCAGCGCCTGACGAGAAGCCGGGTGCAGCGACGTGGCTCGCCCGAGCAGCTGGCGCACCGAGAGCGCCATGCCGTCAGGGAGCCGGCCGATGTCGGCGTTGGTGACCCAGCCCAGCAGGTGTGGCGGAACCTGGGCCATCGGTGCCGCCGTCACCGTCCCGCGCTCGCGCACGACGTAGGTGCCGGCGACCAGGTCGCCGAAGCGCTTGCCGGTGGGGGAGCCCAGTGAGCAGATCAGGGCGGGCGCACCGATCAGCAGCAAGATCTCGACCACGCCGACCAGCGCGCGGATCAGTGCGTGCCGGAACCCGATCGGTCCGCCGTCGTCGCGCACCGTGCGCAGCCCGAGCACCAGCTTGCCGAGGGTGCGGCCGCGGGTGAGGGTCTCGACGAGAGTGGGCAGCCCGACCACGACCAGGACCACCAGGGTCAGGGTGAGCGCGGCGGCGGCGGCGCCGTCCAGACCCGTGACGAGGCGGGAGGAGCCGGCGAGCACCCCGACCAGCACCAGGGCCTCGACCACCAGGTCGATCACGCCACCGATCGCCCGCGAGGCGAAGGTGGCCGGCCGCAGGTCCAGCCGGACGCCCTCGCCGGTCACCACCTCGCTCATGGCGCAAGGTTACGCTCACCGCGTGGACCTGGACGCCTACGTCACCGTGCACCGGGACGAGTGGGCGCGCCTGGAGTCGCTGACCAAGCGGCGGCGGCTGACCGGCGAGCAGGCTGACGAGCTGATCGCGCTCTACCAGCGCGTGGCGACCCAGCTGTCCGTCGTCCAGTCGGCCGCGCCCGACCCCGCGCTGGTCGCGCGGCTGTCGACCCTGGTGGCCCGGGGCCGGGCGGCGGCCACCGGCAGCCACGACCCCGCCTGGCGCGACGTCGCGCGGTTCTTCGTCCAGACCTTCCCCGCCGCGCTGTACCGGACCCGCCGGTGGTGGGGCCTCGCCGCGTTGGCGTCGGTGGCGGTGGGCGTCGGGGTCGGGTGGTGGGTGGCCTCGGACCCGCAGGCGCAGGCCGCCGTCGCTTCGCCGGCGCAGGTGAAGGCGTTGGTGCAGAACGATTTTGCGTCCTACTACTCCGAGTACGCCGCGGGCAGCTTCGCGGCGAAGGTGTGGACCAACAACGCCTGGGTGGCCGCACTGTGCATCGCCGCTGGGGTGCTGGGCCTGCCGGTGGTCTACGTCGTGCTGAACAACGCCGTCAACGTGGGCCTGGTGGGGGGGCTGATGGCCGCCAACGGTCGCCTCGACCTGTTCTTCGGGCTGATCCTTCCGCACGGGCTGCTCGAGCTGACGGCGGTGTTCGTCGCGGCCGGCACCGGGCTGCGGTTGTTCTGGGCGTGGGTCGACCCCGGCCCACGGACCCGCGCGCAGGCGCTGGGTGCTGAGGGTCGGGCGGCGGCGTCCGTAGTGCTCGGACTGGTCGTCGTTCTGGCCGTGTCGGGGGTGATCGAGGCCTTCGTGACACCGTCGCCGCTGCCGACCTGGGCGCGGATCGGCATCGGCGGGCTGGCCGAGGCGCTGTTCCTGACCTACGTGTTCACCCTCGGACGTCGGGCGGCGCGCGCTGGGCTGACCGGTGACCTGGACGCCGACCTGGTCGGCGACACGCTGCCCGTCGCGGGGTGACGATCGTCTCAGCCAAGCGGGACGGCCGGGGGCGCCGCGACCATTAATCTCAGAGCGACCGCATCTCGAGAAGGCGGTCTCACCTGTTGAGATAGGGGTCGGCGTGGCGGCGGGTACGGATGTCGGCACCGCACGTCGCTGGGCCATGCTGGCGACGGCGGTGGCGGCCCAGGCGGCATCGACGGTCCTGGTCAACGGCGTGGTGTTCCTGCTGCCCGTGCTGCACACCCGCTACGGCCTGAGCCTGGCCCGGGCGGGTCTGCTGGTGGCCCTGCCCTCGGTCGGCACGATGCTGGCGCTGATCGCCTGGGGCGCGGTGGCCGATCGCTGGGGTGACCGCCGGGTGCTCGTGCTCGGCCTGGGGCTGACCGGGCTGGCGACCGCCGCAGCTGCCGCGGCCTCGGATGGGTGGTGGGCGCTGGGCGGGTTCCTGCTGCTCGCGGGGGCGGCGGCGGCCAGTACGAACGCCGCGAGCGGGCGCCTCGTGGTCGGGTGGTTCCCGCCGCACCGGCGCGGGCTGGCGATGGGCATCCGGCAGTCCGCCCAACCGCTGGGCGTGGCGGTCGCGGCCCTGGTCGTGCCGCGGGTCGCGGCGGCGTCGGGGATCGGTGCGGCCCTGCTGCTGCCTGCGGTCGCCACGGGGGTGGTGGCCGCGGTGTGCGCGCTCGTGGTGGTCGACCCGCCGCGCGCCTCGCGGGTCGCGGCAGCCGGCACCGGCGAGCTGGCCAACCCCTACCGCGCCGACCGGCGGCTGGTGCGCATCCACGCGGTCTCGGTGCTGCTCGTGGTCCCGCAGTTCACCGTGATGACGTTCGCCCTGGTCTGGCTGGTGGGTGAGCGCGGCTGGTCGCTGACCGCAGCGGGCTCGCTGGTCGCGGTGGCCCAGGTGCTGGGGGCAGGCGGGCGCCTGGCCGCCGGGGTCTGGTCGGACCGGGTGGGCAGCCGGCTGCGTCCCCTGCGCGCCGTCGCGGTCGCTGCCGCCGTCACGATGGCGGCACTGGCCGTCACCGACCCGCTGCCGGGTCCGTGGGCCGTGGTGCTCCTGGTCGTCGCGACGGTCGTGACCGTGGCTGACAACGGCCTGGCGTTCACCTCGGTCGCCGAGATCGGCGGCCCGTGGTGGGCGGGCCGCGCCCTTGGCGCGCAGAACACCGCCCAGTTCCTCGCGGCGGCGGCGGTGCCACCGATCGTGGGTGCCCTCATCGGCGGCGCCGGGTACGCCCTCACCTTCGGGCTGGTCGCGCTGCTACCGCTGCTCGCGGTGCCGCTCGTGCCGGTCGAGGCCCGCCCGGGTGCGGCCGCCTCGTCGGATCACAGCCGGCCGGCAGCCTTGAGGGCCAGGTAGCGGTCGGCGAGGGCTGGCGGCAGCTGGTCGGGGGTGGCGTCGACGACGTCGGCGCCGAGCCGGGTGAGCAGTCGGGTCAGCCGGGCGCGCTCCAGCCCGGCCCGCTCGGCGGCCGCCGCGTCGTAGACCTGGTCGACGTCGTCGCGCGCCCTGGCCATCGCGGCCACCATCGGGTCGGCGACCGACGCGACCACGACCTGGTGCCGGCGGGTGAGCTGGGCCAGCACGGGTAGCAGGCCCTCCTCGACGGCGGCGGCCTCCAGCGGGGTCAGCAGCACCACGAGCGCCCGGCGCGACAGCCTGGCCCGCACAGCGGAGACCGCGACGGCCCAGTCCGCCTCGACCCGCTCGGCCTCCAACGGGGCCATGGCGTTCACCAGCGACGACAGCAACGTGGTCGCGCCGGCGCCCAGCACCTGGGCGCGCACCCGGCGGTCGACGGCGATCAGGTCGACGCGGTCGCCGGCGCGCGAGGCGAGCGCGGCCAGCAGCAGGGCCGCGTCCATGGCCGCGTCCAGGCGCGGGGCGTCGCCGACCCGGCCGGCCGCCGTCCGCGAGGTGTCGAGCACCAATAGCACCCGGCGGTCGCGCTCGGGGCGCCAGGTGCGCACCACGACCTGGCGCCGGCGGGCCGTGGCGCGCCAGTCGATGCTGCGGACGTCGTCACCGTCGACGTAGTCGCGCAGCGAGTCGAACTCGGTGCCCTGGCCGCGCACGTTCACGCTGGAGCGGCCGTCGATCTCTCGCAGCCGAGCCAGCCGGCTCGGCAGGTGCTTGCGGGACGAGAACGGCGGCAGCGCCCGCACCCACCCGGGAACCGGCACCGAGCGCTGCCGGGCGGCGACGCCGAGCGGGCCCAGCGAGCGCACGGTGACCCGGTCGGCCAGCCGGTCGCCGCGCCGGGTGGGGGCGAGCGCGGTGCTGACCCGCCGCCGCTCGCCGGCCGGCAGGTCGAGCCGGTGCCGCTCGCCGGTGGCCCCGGCCGAGGGCTGCCAGGCGTCGCGCAGCGTTCCGCGCAGGGTGCGCCCACCGGGGTTGGTGAGGGTCAGCGTCGAGGACGTCGCCTCGCCCAGCCGGACGGCGCCGGTCGGCGTCCGCTCGATGGTGAGGGCTCGGGGGGAGGCCGCGAGCGCCAGGTCGGCCACCGCCGCGGCGACCACGACCAGGGCCCAGACGCCGATCCCGGCCCAGCCAGGTTGGACCAGGCCGACGTAGACCACCCCGACCAGGGTCAGGAGGGCGGCGCGGCCGGTGAGCGCCATCAGTGGCTCATCGGGGGACGGGCACCGAGGCGAGCACCCCGTCGAGCACGGCGTCGACGCTGACGCCCTCGAGCTCGGCCTCGGGGCGCAGGCTCATCCGGTGGCGCAGGGTCGGGCCGGCCAACGCCTTGACGTCGTCGGGCGTCACGTAGTCGCGGCCGGCCAGCCAGGCCCAGGCGCGGGCGGTGGACAGCAGCGCGGTCGCCCCGCGTGGCGACACACCGAGTGAGAGTGAGGGCGAGCTGCGGGTGGCCCGGGCCACGTCGACGACGTACCCGACCACCTCGGGCGCCACCTGCACGGTGCGGACAGCGGCGCTGCCGGCGGCCAGGTGAGCGGGGCCGGCGACCGCGGTGACCCCGGCGGCGGCCAGGTGGCGCGGGTCGAAGCCGCGCGCGTGCCGGGTGAGCACCTCGACCTCGTCCTCGCGCGGCGGCACCGGCAGGGTCAGCTTGAGCAGGAACCGGTCGAGCTGGGCCTCGGGCAGCGGGTAGGTGCCCTCGTACTCGACCGGGTTCTGGGTGGCGCACACGACGAACGGCTCGGGCAGCAGCCGCGGCGTCCCGTCGACGCTGACCTGACGCTCCTCCATCGCCTCGAGCAGCGAGGCCTGCGTCTTGGGCGGGGTGCGGTTGATCTCGTCGGCGATCAGCAGGTTGGTGAAGACCGGGCCCTCGCGGAACGAGAACTCGGCCGTCCGCGCGTCGTAGACCAGCGAGCCGGTGACGTCGCCGGGCATCAGATCCGGGGTGAACTGCACCCGCGTGGTCTGCAGGCGCAGCGTCGCGGCCAGGGTGCGCACCAGCAGCGTCTTGGCCACCCCGGGAACGCCCTCGAGCAGCACGTGCCCGCGCGCCAGCAGCGCGATCACCAGCCCGGTCACGGCGGCCTCCTGCCCGACGACGGCCTTGGCGACCTCGACCCGCACCGCCTGCAGGGCGGCCCGGGCCGCCTCGGCGTCGGGCGCGTCGTCAGGGTCAGGGGTGGGGTCGGTCATGCGCGGCGTACCTCCGTGTCGAGGGAGTCCAGCGCCCTGGCCAGGGTGACCAGGGCGGCGTCGTCGGTGGGTTCGGGGCCGACGAGCAGGGCGGTGACGTCCGTGACCGGACGACGGGTGCGGG
Organism: Actinomycetota bacterium; assembly: GCA_014377795.1. GTDB lineage: Bacteria > Actinomycetota > Actinomycetes > Actinomycetales > Angustibacteraceae > JACMOY01. The sequence continues at coordinate 9,007 of JACMOY010000286.1, forward strand.
CGGCGGCAGCCACTGCGACCTCGCGGGGGTCGGCGGAGTGGGTCAGGTGGCAGGTGACCGCGATGCGCTCGACGGCGGCGGCGCGCAGCACCGACGCCGCGCGCCCGCGCGCCCGCGCCCGCCGGTACAGCCGACCCCGGCCCAAGGTCGTCTCGACCGAGCGCACGACGACCGGCAGCGGTTCGGGCACCAGCCGACCCAGCCGGCGTCCGCGCCACACCATCGCGACCAGCAGCGCCACGACCAGCTGGCCGGCGGCCCAGAGCACGCCGGGCGGCAGCAGGTCGCGCAGGCTCGGCGGGGGACCCACCCCCGTGTCGGCGGGGTTGGGTGTCCACCAGACCAGTCGCGCGCGGGCTCCCAGGGTGCCCACGGCCAGCGCGGCGTCCCCGGCGTCGTCGAGCCGCTCGTTGGTCAGCGCGTCGCCCGAGCCGAGCACCGTCGTCCGGCCACCGCCTGGCCCGGTCAGCGCGACCAGGCCCGCGCCGGTCGCGACCGGGTAGCACGCGGTGACGGCGGGCCCTTCGGGGCCCGCACGGTAGGCGAGCCCGCCGAGCAGGGCTGACCCCGCCCGCGCCGCGACGACGTCGGAGCAGGACGGGTCACGCACCGACGTCGACTCAGGGCTGTTGCTGCCGATGACCAGCGGCAGCCCCAGGTCGGCCAGCAGCGCCTGCTGCGGACCGATCAGCGCGAGGTCGGCGCCGGCGTCCTGCACCGCCGAGCGCAGGTCGGCGGTACGCCGCCCGAGCAGCAGGTCGGTGCGGGCGACCACGACTGTGGCGTCGGAGCCGCCGGCGAGGTCGCGGGCGACGTCGTCGAACCGCGTGCGCACCCGGACGTCGACCCCGTGCGTGCGCAGCACCTGCACGACGGCACGGGCGCCGTCGGGCGCGACGCTGCCCGGGTCGAGGTAGCCCCCGCCGGCCGGGCCCAGCAGGGCCAGACCCGCGACGGCGGCGAGCAGCACCGCGACGGCGAGCGCGACGGGTGCGCGCAGTCGTCGCCAGCGTCCGGCGGGCCGGGCCGGGGGTGCGGCGAGGGCTGCCGGCAGCGGCGCGGTCACCGGGGTGCCGCGACCGGGTCGAGCAGCGGACGCGCCGCCGCCACCTGGTCGTCGAGCTGCCGCAGCTGCCGGTCGTGCGCGGCGGTGGCCGGGCGCCCGCCGTACACGACGTCGTCGAACAGTCGAGCTGCCGAGCGCAGGTCGACGCTGACCGCCGGCATCGCCCCACCGGCCTCGGTGGCGGTCTCGAGCGCGGTCCGGCCGGCCCGCTCGTCGAGCACGGTGCGCTCCTCGAGCGAGCGGGCCACCGCCCGGAACCGCTCGCGGACGGCGGTCGTCCACCGGCCCGCGGCCGCGGCCTCGTCGGCGAGGGAGCGGTGCTCGGCCGCGGTGCGGTGCTCGTCCAGGACCGCGCCCGCCCGGTTCGTGCGACCTGCCCGGCGCAGCGGGCCGGTCCGGCTGAGCACCATCGCGACGACGCCGGCCAGCAGCACCAGCAGCAGCACCAGCCCCAGGGTGCGGCCGGGCGCGAGCCCGTCAGGCACCTGCAGGTCCTGGAGGCGGGCGAGCAGCCAGCGGGCGAACCGGGTGACCCAGCCTGGCCGGGCACGCGCGTACGCCGGGTCACTCAGCTCGCGGCGCGCCCACTCGCGGGCCACCTCGCGAGACGGG
>JACMOY010000287.1 GCA_014377795.1 Actinomycetota bacterium
CGAACTTCGAGCGCGTCGTCGTGACCGCCGCGGTCCAGGCCGAAGCCTCACCGGAGCAGTTCGAGGCGCTGCGGCGCGAGACCGAGCGACGCTGCCCCGTGACGCAGATGTTCATCCGCAGCGGGCTGGACTTCTCGTCCGGGTGGACCCAGATGCCGCCCCCTGCCGACGCCTGAGCCGGCCCGGGCAGCCCTCAGGGCAGGGACGGCGACGGCACCGCGTACCGCGGTGGCGGCGTGTTCAGCCCGTCGGCGTGCACCGGCCCACCACGCTCGCGCAGCGGTCGCGCGTCGGTGCCGGTGCGCACCGCGAGGGCCTCGGACAGGATGGACAGCGCCGTCTCGGCTGGCGTTCGAGCGCCGATGTCGAGTCCGGCCGGCCCGTGCACGCGGGCGGCGACGTCATCGGGCACCCCCCGGTCGCGCAGCCAGCCACGTCGGGCAGCTTGGGTGCGGCGCGAGCCGAGCCCGGCGACGTACCCCGTGCGACCCGTCAGCGCCGCCTGCAGCACCGGACCGTCGACGTCGCGGTCGTGGCTCAGGACGACCACCGCGTCCCCCCGGGTCAGCTCGGTCACGGCCGCGACGCCGTCGGCGACCGCGGTGCAGATCCGCACCTGCCAGTCCAGCAGCGTCCCGAGCCGCTCGAGGGCCTCGGCCAGCAGCCCGTCGCCGATGACGACCAGACGCGGGGTCGGCCACAGCGCGTCGACCAGCACCGCCCCGCCCGTGGACGACTGGGTGGCCGCGGTCAGGGTCGCGCCGCGGCCGAACAGCCGCTGGACGTCAGGGGTGTGCCGGGTCAGCCGGTCGGGGCCGTCTTCGGTCGTTGCGAGGGTGAACCAGGTCGTGCGGCCCAGCGCCGGGCCGTCCAGGTCGGTGACGAGGCAGATCGGCTCGCGCCGGCGCAGCAGGTCCCAGGCCGCCTCGGGGACCTCGGTGGCCGGCTGCACGATGAGCTGGGCTCGACCGCCGCACACCAGTCCGGCGTCGACCGCCTGCTGGTCACTGACCACGACGTCCATCAGGCGCGGCCCTGCGCCGGTCACCTCGCGCAGTGCCGCGGCGACCTGCTCGTCGGCGGCCGAGTCGAGCAGGCTCCCCGCCACCTCGCCGGCGCCCGATCGCGCTACCGCCTGGGTGGTCGCCGATGACCCGAGGCCGCTGACCGCCACCACGCGCGCGAGGGCGACGTCCTGACCGTCCGCCAGCCAGCGGTGGACGTCGTGCGCGATGTCGAACATCCTCGGCTCCTCGAACGGGGTGACGACCGTCGCGTCGTCGATCCGCGCAACCGTACGCCGAGGACGTGGGGCGGCAGAGAGCACGAGACCCCCGGGTGCTCGCGTCCTGACGAACAAGCGAGGACCACGACGACTCCCAGGGGGGCCGCGGTGTACGCGCTGATCAGCCCTGAGTCCGCATCAGCGATGCTGCTCTGGGTGCTGGTGATCTCGCGAAGGTTCAGCCTTCTGCAGTGAGCCTGATCGCGACCGCGATACGCCCGCGGGGGGCAGGGCCAGGAACGTCGGCTCGGTGTGCGTGAGGAACATCAGCCAGGCGACCGGCCGCGAGGGCGACCGCAGCCACAGCCGCCCGGGGATCAGGTCCTCGGCCCGGCTCAGGGCTCGCAGGCCGGCGCAGTCCATGAACGACACCTGTGACAGGTCGGCGACCACGTCCATCTGCGTCCCGGCCACCTGCACCAGGCGCTCGGTGACACTCGGACCAGACGCCAGGTCGAGCTCACCGACCACGTCGACGAGGGCGTACCCCGGCGCGGGAAGCCGACCCGAGCTCTGCAGGATGGCCATGGTGCCTGCCCCTCACACATCGACGGGATCGACGCGCTGAAAGGGGTCTCGAGCAACACAGGTGCGCAGCGGTCCGCTCCCTCAGGGTAGGACCGTGATGATCAACAGCGCAACGGGCAGCCGGTCCGGCACCTGCGGCACGGCGACGGCGCAGCGTCTGGCAGCATGGGCGACGGCTCGGCCCTCGCCGACGCCCCGGACGAGATGCGCCGTACCCGGATCGACAAGACGACGCTCCACGAGGGGTTCGTCATGGGTCAGTTGCTGCA
>JACMOY010000288.1 GCA_014377795.1 Actinomycetota bacterium
AGAGGCCGAGCGCCTCGCCCACGACATCGTCGTCATCGACCACGGGCGGGTGATCGCCCACGGCACGGCCGACGTCCTCAAGGCGCAGATCGGCGGTGGGCGGCTCGAGCTGGTGGTGGCCGACGCGGCCCGGCTCGGCCAGGCGCGCGAGACGCTCGCCGCCGGGGGCTCCGGTGAGGTCACCGTCGACAGCCACACCCGCCGGCTCACGATCCCGGTGCTCGGCGGCGCGACGGCGTTGGTCGAGGCGCTGCGCCGACTGGACGCCGACGGCATCGAGGTGCAGGACGTCGGACTGCGCCGTCCCACCCTGGACGACGTGTTCCTCACCCTCACCGGCGAGGCGGCCGACGCCCAGCCGCCGGACGCCCGACCGAAGGCCGGCCGCGGGGCCACCGCTGACAAGGACACCGCTGACAAGGACACCGCTGACAAGGACACCGCTGCAAAGGAGACCGCCCGATGAGCGCCGCGACCGCGATGGGTGACGGCCTGGTCGTCGCCAAGCGCAACCTGATCAAGATCAAGCGGGTGCCCGACCTGCTGGTGTTCACCACGCTGCAGCCGATCATGTTCGTCGTGCTGTTCGCCTACGTCTTCGGCGGGGCGATCAACCTCGGCGGCGCGGGCGACGGCGGCAAGGCGTACCGCGAGTTCCTGATGGGCGGCATCTTCGCCCAGACGGTCATCTTCGGGGCCACCATCACCGGCGCCGGCCTCGCGGACGACATCCAGAAGGGGATCATCGACCGGTTCAGGTCGCTGCCGATGTCGCAGGGGGCCGTCCTGATCGGCCGCACTCTCAGTGACGTGGCGAACAACGTCCTGGTCGTCATCGTCATGGCCCTGACCGGGCTGGCCGTCGGGTGGCGGATCCACACCTCGGTGCCCGAGGCGATCGGCGGGTTCCTGCTGCTGCTCGGCTTCGCCTACGCCTTCTCGTGGGTGATGGCGTTCGTCGGCCTGCTCGCGCCCAGCCCCGAGGTGGTCAACAACGCCTCGTTCATCGTGATCTTCCCGCTGACCTTCGTGGCGAACACCTTCGTCCCGGCCAGCACCCTGCCCGGCCCGTTGAAGACGTTCGCCGAGTGGAACCCGGTGTCGTCGGTCGCCCAGGGCGCCCGTGACCTGTTCGGCAACCACGTGCCCGGTGCGCCGGTGCCCGACAGCTGGGCTCTGCAGCACCCGGTGGCGTACACGCTGATCTGGGCCGTGGGCACCCTCGCCGTCTTCGTACCGCTGGCCAACTACCAGTACCGCCGCGCTGCGAGCCGCTGAAGCCCGCGACGCGGCGACGGCTCAGCCGGTGTAGGGGGTGGCCTCGATGACCTTGACCTCGACCTGGGTGCCGCGGGGGGCGGCGTACGAGACCACGTCACCGGCCTGGTGGCCGAGGATCGCCGCGCCCAGCGGTGACTTCTCGCTGTAGACGTCGAGCTGGTCGTCGGCCACCTCGCGGCTGCCGAGCAGGAAGCGCATCGGCTCGCCGCCGAGCTCGACGGTCACCACCATGCCGGGCTGGACGACGCCGTCGTCGGTGGCCTTGCCGCCGACCTGCGCGGACTCCAGCAGCTGCACCAGCTGGCGGATCCGGGCCTCCATCTTGCCCTGCTCCTCCTTGGCCGCGTGGTAGCCACCGTTCTCCTTCAGGTCGCCCTCCTCGCGGGCAGCCTCGATCTTCTTCGCGATCTCGGTGCGGCCTGTCCCCGCGAGCTGGTCGTGCTCGGCCTTGAGGCGGTCGTACGCCTCCTGGGTGAGCCAGGTGACGCTCTGCGTGGTGTCCGTCACGGGTGTCTCCTCGGTGCTGATCGCGCACGGTCGGTCCGGCGCGTGCCGCGACGGCCAGACCCCGATCTCGGGGCCGGACGTCGCGAGGGAAGCGCTAAGGGTACCAAGGACGGGCCGCAGGTGCCGGTGCTCGACGCTTCGCGCCCATGTGATCAGCGGTCAGGGACGCAGGACGCACTCGCGGACGATGCCCGTGACGGCCAGCGCCGAGGTCCGGATGGTGGCCGTGGTGCGGGTGACGCGCTCGCGGGTGGGCCCGGTCTCGACCTCGGCCAAGCCGACCGTGCCCTTGCCGCGGTCCAGCGCCTGCAGCGTGCAGACCGCCGTGCGGCCGGGGTCCTTGCCCACGTCGTAGGTGACGTCGACCTGCTGGTCGCTGACGACGCGAAAGCCCACGTCGCTGGAACGGACGTCGGCACCCGCCTGTCCCAGTCCGGCCCAGACCACCCACCCGAGCGCGAGCAGGGCGGCGACGGCGCCCACGGCCAGCCGGGTCCGACGACGTCGCGGCGACACCGGCGTGCCGTACCGGTCGGCCAGCCGGTCGCCGGCCCCCGTGCTCCCTGGTGCTGCGCTCACCCGACCTCCTCGGTCCTGGGATGATTGTCGCGCACCACCGGACCAGGACCCAGACCAGGAGCCCCGACGTCGTGAGCGAGCACAGCCCCGAGCCCACCACCGAACCGCTGCGGCTGATGGCCGTCCACGCGCACCCCGACGACGAGTCGAGCAAGGGCGCGGCCGCGCTGGCCCGCTACGTCAGCGACGGCTGCGAGGTGCTCGTCGTGACCTGCACCGGTGGCGAGCGCGGCGACGTCTTGAATCCCGATCTGCAGCACGACCCCCAGATCCTGCGCGACATGCCCGAGGTGCGCCGGCGCGAGATGGCGGCCGCGGCGGCGGTGCTCGGCGTGCAGCACGAGTGGCTCGGCTTCGTCGACTCCGGTCTGCCCGAGGGCGACCCGCTGCCGCCGCTGCCCGACGGCTGCTTCGGGCTCGAGCCGGTCGAGGTCGCGGCCGAGCCGCTGGTGCGCCTGATCCGCGAGTTCCGCCCGCACGTGGTGACGACGTACGACGAGAACGGGGGCTACCCCCACCCCGACCACATCATGTGCCACAAGGTGTCGGTCGAGGCCTACCACGCCGCCGGGGACGCCGGCCGCTACCCGGGTGCGGGCGAGCCCTGGCAGCCGCAGAAGCTGTACTACAACCAGACGATGTCGCGGAACCGGATCACGGTCTTCCACGAGGCGATGCAGGCCGCGGGCCTGGAGTCGCCCTTCGCCGAGTGGATCGCCCGCTGGGAGGAGCGCGGCGAGCGGCCCATCACCACGCGGGTGCCGTGCGCGGACTTCTTCGAGGCGCGCGACCGGGCCCTGCTCGCCCACGCCACCCAGGTCGACCCGCTCGGCACCTGGTTCGCGGTCCCGCTGGCCCTCCAGCGAGAGATCTGGCCCACCGAGGACTTCGAGCTGGCGCACAGCCACGTCGAGGTGGCGCTGCCCGAGGACGACCTGTTCGCCGGGGTGCGGTCATGAGCGTCCTGGCCAGCGCCGGGGTCTGGCTGCTGAGCGCCACCTCCACCCCCACGCCACCGGTCAAGGCGCCCGACCCGAACTCGGTGACCCCGGGGGTGCTGGGCTTCCTGGTCGTGTTCGTCCTGGCCGTGATCACCTGGCTGCTGATGCGCAACCTCACGGCGCGCCTGCGCCGCATGCGCTTTCGTGAGGAGCAGCGGTTGGCCACCGAGGCCGAGCCGCCCTCGACCGACGTGCCGCCGACCGGCTGACCCTGCTGACCCTGCCGGCTCAGCCGGGCCAGTGCCCCAGCAGCCAGGCGTGCACGCGGCCGATGTCGAGGGTGATCGACAGGTGGCCCTGGTCCGGCTCGAACCACCCGGTCGACCC
>JACMOY010000289.1 GCA_014377795.1 Actinomycetota bacterium
GCCCCACGACCCCCGCCACCACGCCCCCGAGAGGCCCCCCGACCGGCCCCCTGGACCGCACCCTCGCCGCACGGTGCGGTCCTCCCGTCCCGTCAGGCGCACTGTCAGGCGCACTGTGGGGCGAGGGTGCGGTGAAGGGGGCGGCGCGAGCGGTGAGGTGGCGCACGGCGGCGGCGGCCAGCAGCAGGACGGTGGGCAGCACGACCGGCACCAGGCGGCGGTCGGCCCAGGGGTGGTCGGGCGTGATGCCGGGCCGGTACAGGGTCAGCGCCGTCGAGGCGACGCCGACGAGCGCGGGGGCCAGCCAGGCGGGCAGGGCCGCGCCGTCCCGCAGCGCGACGCCGAGCCGGTGGGCCAGCAGCACCGCGGCGGCCAGCGCCAGCAGCAGCGCCGGCACCCCCACCCACCAGGCCGTCCACCCGACCGTCGCCTCGTCGTACGTGCGGCCCCCGTTGACCGCCAGTCCCTGCGCGAGCTGCAACCCGGCCACGACGCGCGCCCCGGGGTCGGCGGCGCTCTGGCGCACGACCAGCCACAGGGGACGCGACGCGAGGACGGCGAACCCGAGCAGCGTGGCGACAGCGAGCACCAGTGGCAGGCGGGCCACGAGGGCGCGGGGCCATCGGCGCACCCGCAGCGCCACCGCCGGACCGCCCGCCAGCACCACGACCGCCGCGACGAGCGGCAGCAACGAGCCGGCCACCGCCCCGAGGTAGGGGCGCGACGCCAGCAGGGCGGTCGCGAAGGCGTACGCCGTCGCCAGCCCCAGCCCGGCCAGCAGCGGCCGGGCGGTCGGCGAGCGGCGGGCGGCGAGCAGCGCCACGACGGGCAGCAGCAGCGCTGACTCGCGCAGCGCGTCGATCCGCACCAGCGCCACGCCACCGGCGAGCAGTCCCGCCAGCAGGCCCAGCCGTCGCAGCGCCCGGTCCCCGAGCGACGGCGAGGTGGCCGCGACCAGCACGCTGGCGGCGGCGCAGCCAACGAGCAGCGCGAACGGCTCGGAGTACGTCGCCCGTCCGGCGTGCAGCACCGGCTGGGTGAGCGCGAGGGCGGCCGTCGCCGCGACGGCCCACGCCGGGCCGACCAGCCGCCGCGCCAGAGCGCCGAACGCGAGCAGCGCCAGGGTCAGGACCACCGCCGGTGCCAGGAGCAGGCCGGTCCAGCCGCCGGCCCACCAGCCGAGCGACAGCAGCACCGGCGTCGCGGGCAGGAACTGGGGCACGACGCGGGTCTGCGCCCCCGTCCCGCGGGCGTAGAAACCGGGGCTGGCGACCGTGACACCCGCCGTCGCGAGGACGGCGGCCCCACCCAGGGCGGGGACGTCGACGTCGACGCCGAGCCGGTGCGCCGTCGCCAGGTGCTGCGCCGACAGCGCGTACGTGCCGGCGTCCCGGCGCAGGACGACGTGCTCGGCGTGCGTCGCGCCGGCCCACACCCCGCCGGCGACCGCGACCAGTACCAGTGAGAGCGCCGCCCACCGCGGTCCGGCGACGCCGGGCACGGTCCGCGCCACCCGCACGGCCACGGCCGCCGCGACCAGCAGCACGGGCAGCGCGACGGACGGTCGCCACAGCCCCCAGGCGATCAGGGGCACCGAGAACACCGCGCTCGTGACCACCCAGGCGGCGGCTCCCACCCCGGCACGGTCGACGAGGCTCACGCCGCGACGCTATAGGTTGACGCGCATGCGAGGCATCATCCTGGCCGGCGGTTCGGGCACCCGACTGCACCCGATCACCCTCGGTGTCAGCAAGCAGCTGGTCCCGGTCTACGACAAGCCGATGATCTACTACCCGCTGTCGATGCTGATCATGGCCGGCATCCGCGACGTCCTGATCATCACGACCCCGCACGACGCCGACCAGTTCACCCGGCTGCTCGGCGACGGCAGCAACTTCGGCATCTCGATCACCTACGCGGTGCAGCCCAGCCCGGACGGACTGGCGCAGGCCTTCGTCATCGGCGCCGACTTCATCGGTGACGACAAGGTGGCCCTGGTGCTGGGCGACAACATCTTCTACGGCCCGGGCCTGGGCACGAGCCTGCGCCAGCACACCGACCTGGACGGCGCCCTGGTGTACGCGTACCGCGTCGCCGACCCGACGGCGTACGGCGTGGTCGAGTTCGACGAGTCCGGCACGGCGATCTCGTTGCAGGAGAAGCCTTCCGAGCCGCGCAGCGACTACGCCGTCCCCGGTCTGTACTTCTACGACAACGACGTGGTGGGTATCGCCGAGAACCTCAAGCCCTCACCGCGCGGTGAGCTCGAGATCACCGACGTCAACCGCACCTACCTGGACGCCGGGTTGCTGGCCGTCCAGGTGCTCCCGCGCGGCACGGCCTGGCTCGACACCGGCACGTTCGAGTCGCTGATGGACGCCGGCGAGTTCGTGCGCGTCGTCGAGGCCCGCCAGGGGATGAAGATCGGCTGCCCCGAGGAGGTCGCCTGGCGCGCCGGGTTCCTCACCGACGACGAGCTGCGCCAGCGCGGCGAGAGCCTGGCCAAGTCCGGCTACGGGCAGTACCTCGTCGGCCTGCTCTCACACCGCCAGCACTGACGGCGCCGCGACGGCGAACCGCTCGCGCCAGTCGCCGATCGGCTCGACCCCGACGGCGCGCAGCGCGTCGTGGCCCAGCACCGAGTACGCCGGGCGCGGGGCCGGGCGGACGAACGCCTCGGACGTCGTCTCGTGCACGCGGTCGGGGTCAATGCCGGCCTCTTCGGCCACCGCCCGCGCGAAGCCGTGCCACGACACCTGGCCGGACGACGTGGCGTGGTAGCTGCCCGCCGGGGCCTTAGCCTCGATCAGCGCGAGCACCAGCGCGGCGACGTCCACCGTCCAGGTCGGCTGGCCGATCTGGTCGGCGACGACGTCCAGGGTGTCGCGCTGGGTCAGCGCCCGGGCGATGGTGCGCGGGAAGCAGCCTCCGTGCGCGCCGTACAGCCACGCCGTCCGCACCACCAGCACGTCGTCGTGCTCGGCCCGCGCAGCCCACTCGCCGGCGGCCTTGGTGCGCCCGTACGCCGACCGCGGCGCCAGCGGTGCGTCCTCGGCGTACGGCGCGGTGGCCGTCCCGTCGAACACGTAGTCGGTCGAGATCGTCACCAGGCGCGCATCCGTTGCGGCACAGGCCCTGGCCAGGTTGACCGTTCCCACGGCGTTGACCGCGAAGGCTCCACCCTCGTCGGACTCGGCGTCGTCGACGGCGGTCCACGCGGCGCAGTTGAGCACCACGTCGTAGCCGCGAACCGCTGCGGCGCAGGCGTCGGCGTCCCGCACGTCCAGGTCGTCCCTGTCGACAGCGCCGGCCCGGTGGCCGGCGTCCAGCAACGTCCGCACGACGTCGGTGCCGAGCATGCCGCGTCCGCCGGTGACCAGCCAAGACAGGGACGACGACGCGGTCGGTGGGGTGCTCACGCTCGCTAGTGTTCCAGCATGCAGATCACCCCCCTGTCGATCGAGGGCGCCTGGCGCGTCGAGCCGCGGCTGTTCCCCGACGAGCGGGGGACGTTCCTCGAGTGGTTCAAGGCCGACGCCTTCGAGCAGGCTGTGGGGCACCGCCTCGACCTGGCGCAGTCCAACATCTCGACGAGCGCCGCCGGCACGGTCCGCGGCATCCACTTCGCCGAGCTCGCACCCAGCCAGGCCAAGTACGTCACCTGCGTCAGCGGCGCGGTGGTCGACGTCGTCGTCGACATCAGAGTCGGGTCGCCCACCTTCGGCCGGTACGAGCTGGTGCCCCTGGACGACGTCAGCCGGCACGGCCTGTACGTCAGCGAGGGCCTGGGCCACGGCTACATGGCCCTGACCGAGGGCGCGGTGTTCGTGTACCTGTGCTCGGCGCCCTACGCGCCCGGACGCGAGCACGGCGTCACCCCGCTCGACCCCGCGATCGGCATCGCCTGGCCCACGGCCGACACCGCCGGCAACCCGGTCACCCCCCTGCTCTCAGCCAAGGACCTCGCCGCGCCCACCCTGGCGCAGGCGGCCGACCAGGGCCTGCTGCCGACGTACGACGCGGCGCTGTCCTTCCGGCGCAGCCTGGCGCGGTCGTGACCGCGGCGGGCGGCGTCCCGGTCGACCCCGCGGTCGCGCGGGCCACCGCGATCCCGGCCCTGCTGCGGGCGCTGGTCGCCAGCGACCCCGGCCGACCGCGCATCACGTGGTACGACGACGCCCCCGGCCCCACGCGCGGCGAGCGGATCGAGCTGTCGGCCCGGGTGCTGGCCAACTGGGTGGCGAAGGCAGCCAACTTCCTGGTCGACGAGCTCGACGTCGAGCGCGGTGACCGGGTGCGGGCCGACCTGCCGACCCACTGGCGGGCGACCTACTGGCTGCTGGCCTCGTGGTCGGTCGGCGCCGAGGTCGTCGTCGGTGCGAGCGACGAGCGCGAGGCACGCGTCGTCGTGACGGACGACCCCGCCTCGGTCGCCCCCGGCGGCACCGCGACCGTCGTGGCGGTGACGCTGCCCGCCCTGGCGCGCACGTGGGCCGGCGCACCGCTGCCCGCGGGCGCCGTCGACGAAGCAGCCACCTTGACCGGCCAGCCGGACGTCTTCGACGCCGACGAACCCGATGGCGACGCCGTGGCCCTGCGCACCGGTGACCGGGCGCTGACCTACGCCGAGCTGCTGTCAGCCGCCCGGGCCGTCAGCGCGGGCTGGCCCGCGCTGTCGCGGGTGCTGGTGAGCACCGACGCGGCGGACGCCGTCGCCGGCCTGCTGGCGCCGCTGACGGTCGACGGGTCGCTGGTGCTGGTGCGCGACCCCGACCCGGCGCTCGCCGACGAGCGGCGAGCGGCCGAACGGGTCACCAGCGCTTGACCCCCAGGGGATAGGCCGCTCTCTCGACGGCCGCCCAGGTCGAGGTCACGACGACCCCGGTGGCGCGCAGGTGGTTCTTGGCCTGCACAGCGGTCACGGTGACGAGCAGCGGCGCGCCGAAGACGCCGCCGGTTTTCTGCCGCACTGCCTTCTGCAGCGCGGCGACGGCCGGGCCCTTGCTACCGACCCTCAGCACCACGGTGCGGTAGGGCAGCAGCGGGTAGGCCACGGCCTCGACCGCTGCCCACGTGCTGGTGTCGACGACACCGGTCGAGGGCAGCGCGCGGGCCTTCTGGAAGGCCCGCACCGTCGCGAGGGTGCCCGATCCGAACAGCCCGTCAGCCGTGATGCCCAAGGACCGCTGCAGCGCGGTGACGACCAGGCCGCCGGCGCCCCGGCGCAGGGTGGTCGAGGTGTACGCCGACAGCGCAGTGCGCCGGGCCAGCACGGCCGGCGAGGCCGCGACGGCACCCAGGGGGAAGGCCTTGGCCTCGATGGCCGCCCAGGTGGCGGTGTCGACGAGGCCGGTCTGCGGCAGACCGGCCGCGGCCCGCACGGCGTTCACCGCCGACGTCGTCGCCGGGCCGAAGGAGGTGTCCGGGGCCTTCAACCGGAGGGCCTGCTCCAACGCCAGCACCGCGGCGCCGGTCGAGAACCGGCGCAGCACCGTGGCGCGCCGGTCGAGCAGCGGGTACGCCTGGTGCTCCACGACCGCCCAGGTCGGGGCGTCGACGACCCCGGTGCCGCGCAGCGACCCGCGGGTCTGGGCGGCAGCGACCGCCATCGTGGTCGAGTCGCTGAAGACCCCGTCGGCCTTGACCTTCAGCGCCCGCTGCAGGGCTGCGACCGCGGCGCCGCGCGACCCGGCGCGCAGCACGGTGCTCTTGTAGGGGGTCAGCGACGTCGTCGGCACGACCACGACCGGTGCAGCCGGGGTCGAGGCAGGGGTGGACGCGGGCGGTGGCGGCGGTGGCGGCGCGAGCCGGGCCCAGGTGGGTTTGTCGAGCACCCCGGTCACGGGCAGGGCGACGGTGCGCTGCCACCCCATCAGGGCGGCGCGGGTCGCGGCGCCGAACACGCCGTCCGCGCTCAGTCCGAGCTGGGCCTGGGCGAGGCGCACGGCGCTCGCGCTCTGGCCCGGCCACACGATGGCGTAGGGCGAGGCCGGCGCGGCCAGCAGCGGGCCGGGGCAGGCCGTGAGCTGCGGCCCGGTGTAGACGGGAGCGGGCTGACCGGCGTACACGCCGCAGGGGCCGCGGTCGTCGACGGTCGCGGTGCTGCCGCTCCACCACGAGGTGCGCGCCATGGCGCCGTTCCAGCTGAAGCTGGTGTGCACGTGGTCGGTGTGCGGGTTCGGGCCGTCGTAGGCGCGCCAGCCGGCGCCCATCGAGTACGTGCCCCAGATCCGACGGTTCCAGATGACGTACATGACACCGAGCCGGCGGGCGTTGCCGCCGACGACGCCAGCGGCGTCCGGGCCGGTCAGCCAGCCGGTGAGCGCGTCACCGACGGCCTTCTCCTGCGGGATGTTAATGCTGAGCATGTAGTCGAAGGCGCGACCCTCCTTGTGCTCGCTGGTCGCCCCGATGCCGCACCCGCGGACGATCCCGCCGTTGCGGCCCACCCGGTAGGTCTGCAGCACCATCCGCACGTACGCCTCGACGCCGGGCTTGGCGGCCGGGTCGCAGCTGCGCTGGGACTGGTAGGTCGCGGCGACGTCGGCGAGCGCGGGCAGCACCGTTGTGGGCACCGGGTTCGGCGGGGGCGGCGTCGGCGGGGTGGGCACCGGCGTCACGGTGGGCGGCGCGGTGGGCGGCGTGGGAGCGGGCGACGCGGTCGCGGTCGGCAGCGGGGTGTCCATGGCGGACGCCGGGAGCGCGGCGAGCGCGGTGACCGCCGTGAGCGCGACGACCAGCAGCGCACCGGTGGCGCCGGTGCGGCCGAGGTGGCGTGACATGGGGCTCCGTGAGGTCGGTGACGCGACGGGCGTTGCAGGTGTCCATCGGCTGCTGCGGCGTGTCGCTTGACACCAGGGGGTGCGACTGTTGCTGATGTGACGGGTGGGGCTCGGGGTGACGCTAACGGGTCGGACGCCGCGGCGTCCAGGCCCTACCCGGTGCAGACCAGGACATCGCGGACGTCGGTGTCACGGCGTGAGCATCACCCGTCGGCTGGTGGGCCCGGCCGACAGGGCCAACCGCTGGTAGAAGACCGGCCCCGCCACGGTGGCGGGCAGGCTGACGCGGGTACCCGCCCAGGTACCCGCGACGAACCGGTCGCCCGCCTTGCCCAGGTCGAACGTCGCTGTGCTGGGGGCCCGGTTGCGCAGGGCGGCGGCGGTGAACCAGGTCGTGCCGCGCACCACGCCGGGGGTGTCGAGGCCGTCGCCGTCCCAGTCACCCAGGACGGGCACGTCGCCGACGCGTCCCCAGCCGACGGTGATGGTCGCCGGGCCCGCGGTCGGCGTCGCTCGCAGCAGCCACCTCCCGGCCCGCCAGACGCCGATGCCGTCGACCTTTCCGGCGTCGAACCGCCCGGCCACCGGGGCGTCGGTGGTCGTGCCGAACCGGAAGGTGCGGTCGCACGCGCCGCCGGTCAGGGTGTTGCGCAGGCACCAGGTGTTGTTGTGCACCACGGCGACCGAGTCCTTGCCGTTGCCGTCCCAGTCCCCCACCACGGCCCGGTCGCCCGGTCCGCCGAGCAGGTAGGTGATGCGCACCCCGCGGGCGGTCAGCCAGGTGACCCTGCCCGCGGCGAACCAGC
>JACMOY010000290.1 GCA_014377795.1 Actinomycetota bacterium
CATCCCCCCGTTGGTGTCACACAAGGTGACGACTTCCGCCCCGGCCTCAACCGCGCGCCGCACCACCTCGAGCGCGTACACAGGGTTGCCCCGGTAGCCGTCGAAGAAGTGCTCGGCGTCGAGCACGACGCGGCGCCCCTCCCCCACCAGGAACCCCACCGTGTCGCCGACCATCGCGAGGTTCTCTGCGAGCGTGGTGCGCAGCGCCACCTCGACGTGCCGGGCATGGCTCTTGGCCACCAGGGTCACCACCGGGGTCTGCGCGTCCAGCAGCGCCCGCACCTGCGGGTCGGATCCAGCCGTGCCGCCCGGACGGCGGGTCGCGCCAAACGCAGCGAGCACGGCGTTGCGCAGGCTCAGGTCGCGAGCCGCGCGGGCGAAGAACTCGGTGTCCTTGGGGATCGCCCCGGGCCACCCGCCCTCGATGAACCCCACCCCGAGGTCGTCGAGGTACCCGGCGATGACGAGCTTGTCGCTGACCGACAACGACAGCCCCTCCTGCTGGGCGCCGTCGCGCAGCGTCGTGTCGTAGACCTGCAGGTCGACTGGCGCGGCGGTGGCAGGCGGGGTCGCGGGCGGTGTCGCGGGCGGGGTTGCCGTCACGGTGGGCCTACCTTCGGGACGAGGGGTGGTGCCTGTGGTGGATGCAGCTGTGGTGCCGGACTCACCTGCAGGACAACGAAAAAGACCCCCCGCGAACGGGAGGTCTGGCGCGACGTCGGGCCGGTGGGGGCCCGTCGGCGCGCCTCAGCTAATGATCGCCGGGGTCGACATGATGCCGTGAGTGTGGCACACCCGTCCCACCATCTGGTCGCGTCGTCTCACCTGGCGGACTCGCGACGATCCTCAGGCGAGGCGGGTCAGCCAACCGCGGGTGTCCGGCGTCCGCCCGTACTGGATGTCGAGCAGGGCCGTCCGCACCGCTGCGGTCACCGGTCCCGTGGTGCCGTCCCCGGTGACGACGTCACCCTCGGCCGACGCGAGTCGACCCACCGGGGTGACGACGGCCGCGGTACCGCAGGCGAAGACCTCCGTGATCCGCCCGGACGCCGCGCCCTCGCGCCACTCCTGGATGCTGATCCGACGCTCGGTGACCGTCTGCCCGAGGTCCGCGGCGATCTGCAGGATCGAGCTGCGGGTCACCCCCTCGAGGATCGTGCCGGTCAGCTCGGGGGTGACGATGCTGCCATCGTCCATGACGAAGTACAGGTTCATCCCCCCGAGCTCCTCGACCCAGCGCTTCTCGACCGCGTCCAGGAAGCACACCTGGTCGCACCCGTGGGCCTGCGCCTCGAGTATCGGCAGAAGGCTCGCCGCGTAGTTACCACCGCACTTGGCGGCGCCGGTGCCCCCGGGCGCGGCGCGCGTGTACTCGCTCGACAGCCAGATCGACACCGGCTTCAGCCCACCGGCGAAGTACGCGCCCGCGGGGGAGGCGATCACGCAGAACGTGACCTCGTTGGCCGGCCGCACCCCCAGAAAGGCCTCGGAGGCGAACATGAACGGCCGCAGGTACAGGCTGGTCTCGCCACCGGACGGCACCCACGCGAGGTCGGTCTCGACCAGCGTGCGGATCGCGGCCACGAAGTCCTCGACGTCCATCAGCGGCAGAGCCAGCCGGGTGGCCGAGCGACGGAAGCGCTCGGCGTTGGCCTCGGGCCGAAACGCCCACACCGAACCGTCGTCGTGGCGGTAGGCCTTCAGGCCCTCGAAAATCTCTTGCGCGTAGTGCAGCACCGCCGCCGAGGGGTCGAGCAGCAACGGCCCGTAGGGGCGCACCTGCGCGTCGTGCCAGCCGTCCGTCGAACTCCAGCTCACCACCGCCATGTGGTCGGTGAAGTGCTTTCCGAACCCCGGAGCGGCCAGCACCTGCTCGCGCTGCTCGTCGGGCAGCGGCTGGTCGTTGCGCTTGACGATGAAGTCGACGGCCATGACCGGACGCTACCGCAGGGGCGCGGCCGGCACAGCCGGGTGGGCCGTCGTCCCCGACCGGACCGCGCCGGCCAGGGCGTCGCCCACCGCGCCGGTCGAGCGGGGGACGTCGGTGCGGGCCGCGACGTCGGCCACCACGGCCGACTCGACCCGTGCCGCGGCGTCGTCCAGGCCCAGGTGGCGCAGCATCAGGGCGACCGAGAGCACCGTGGCCGTCGGGTCGGCCCGGCCGGTGCCGGCGATGTCCGGAGCCGAGCCGTGCACCGGCTCGAACATGCTTGGCGCGGTGCGCTCGGGGTTGATGTTCGCGCTGGCGGCCAGTCCGATGCCGCCGCTGATGGCCCCAGCCAGGTCGGTGAGGATGTCGCCGAAGAGGTTGTCGGTGACGATCACGTCGAAGCGAGCAGGGTCGGTGACCAGGAAGATCGTCGCCGCGTCGACGTGCAGGTAGTCGACGCGCACGTCCGGGAACTCCGCGGCGACCTCGCCCACCACGCGGGTCCACAGCGCGCCGGCGTGCACCAGGACGTTGGTCTTGTGCACCCACGTCAGTCGACCCGAGCGCGCCCGCGCGCGGGCGAACGCGTCGCGCACCACCCGCCCGACGCCGTACGCCGTGTTGACGCTGACCTCGGTGGCCACCTCGTGCGCGCCGCCGGTGCGCAGGCGCCCGCCGTTGCCGACGTAGGGGCCCTCGGTGCCCTCACGCACGACGACGAAGTCGACGTCACCGTGCCGCGCGAGCGGGCTGCTCACCCCAGGCAGGATGCGCGTCGGGCGCAGGTTGACGTACTGGTCGAGCTCGAACCGCAGCCGCAGCAGCAGCCCCCGCTCGAGCAGGCCAGCGGGCAGTCGCGGGTCTCCGGGCTTGCCGCCGACCGCTCCGAGCAGGATCGCGTCGTGCCCGCGCAGCTGCGCGAGCACCGCGTCGGGCAGCACCTCGCCGTCGCGCAGGTAGCGCTCGGCGCCGAGGTCGAAGTGGTGCAGCTCGACGTCGACCGTGCCGTCGGTCGCCGCCGCCAGCACCTTCAGTCCCTCGGCGACCACCTCGGGGCCGATCCCGTCCCCGCCGATCACGGCCAGCGAGAACGACCCGCGGGTGGTCGGAGCCTTCGTCGAGGGCGTCGAAACAGTCATGAGCCGAGCGTAGGTTCACCGTCCAGATGCCGGGACTTGCGTCTCAGGGAGCGGACCGGGCCCGCGTCAGCGGATCGTGACCACCACGGGGGGCGACGTCGACGGCGCATAGACACCGGACCCGTCGTACGTGGCCCCCAGCACGTGCCTGCCCCGGGCGAGGGCGGGCAGCCGCGCGCGCCCCCGACCGCGGACGGGTACCGCGCGAGCCAGGGCCCGGCCGCCAGCGCGGAAGGTGACGTACCCGGTGACGGGTGTCAGAGGCGAGGCCGGTGCCACGGCTGCGGGCGCGACCACTCCCCCGGGCCGAGTCGACGTCTGACGCACCGACATCGTCGTGGACGCCGGCACTGCGGCGACGCTCAGCCGCACACCGGTGCTGCGGCTGGGCAGCCACAGCGTCGACCCGTCGTAGGTCGCCGTCACGACGTGAGCGCCGCGCAGCACCGCCGAGGGCCGCACGACCGCGCGCCCGCGGACCAAAGTCGAGCGGCCGATCACCTTGGCGCCGTCCCGGAAGGTGACCGTGCCCGTCGGCGGCGTCGCGCCGAAGCCGGGCCGCACCGTGGCCGTGAACGTCGGCCGGGCGCCATAGCGGTAGGAGGTGAGTGACGTGGCCACCGTGGTCGCCGTCCGTCCACCGGCCCGCACCACCTGCGCGCGGACCCCGTTGACGTTCTGGTGGTGGATCAGCAGCAGGCCCTGCGCCTTGTCGCGCCCGACGTTCGCCAGGTCGCGGTGCACCGTCAGCCGGTAGTCGCCCCCCGGCGCGTCGTCGTTCAGCGCCGGCACCCCCGCGTCACCGGCTGCGCGCAACGCCGGCGAACGCAGGTCGACCGACAGCGGTCGGTTTCTGCTGCCGATGCCGTCGGTGACCCCGGACTCCACGGTCACCGCCTGCACCCAGTAGTCGATCCGGGCTGTGCCGGCGGCGGCGCGGCGGGCCGGCTTCAGGTAAGGCCGCAGCGCGGGCAACCACAGCGGCAGCACCATCGAGTCGCTGTGGAACAGCCCGGTGTCCAGCGAGCCCAGCGCCCCGTTCAGCGGCTCCTGATCGACCATGCCACCGGTGCGCAGGTCGACCAGGGTGGTCAGCATGGTGTCGCTGTCCGGCGCGAGCCGACTGTTGAACAGCACCAGCTCTGGCCCGGGGTTGGCCCTGCTGCTGCCGGCGTCGGTGTCGACGTAGACGTCGAACTCGACGTACGAGGCGGGCGTGCGCCAGGGGCCCCAGGTCGAGATGCCGAAGTAGGCGTAACCGTTGTCCGCTCCCGGGGCGCCGTTGAACGCGTCGCGGACGTACGGGGCGTCCGAGCCGACGCCGACGTAGCGCAGGTCGCCCGCGCGCTCGTCCGCGAACGGGGTGCACCGACCGGCCACCGCCGGCGTGCAGCTCGGCAGCTGCGGGCTGGTGCCCGACAGCATCAGCGCGGTCACGGTGCTGGCGTAGACGGTGGGGTCGCTGCCGGCGTCGTGACCCGAGCCCTGGAGCAGGTCGTGACCGGTCAGCGCGAGCGGTCCGTCGCCGGACGCGCCGACCGCGACGGTCGAGGCCGACGTCATCGTCGACGCCGGGCGCGGGGCGACGTAGACGGGCACCGTGACCCTGCTGCCGGGGGCGCTGACGACGACCGCACCGCCGGCGTCCGCGTAGTAGCTGCGCAGACCGTCCTGCGCGCTCATCGCAGGGTCCAGGGTGCGGCGCATGGCCGCGGCCGTGAGCACGAGGTCGACGACGGCCCGACCGGTGGAGTGCGCCGGGACGGTCAGGGCCGACGGCGAGACGGTGAGGCGCACACCCGGGGTGGTGACCGCGGAGCGGTACGACAGCGTGTAGACGCGGTCGGCGTCGGAGGTGTTGACCACCCGCAGCCCGCGGCTGGCGGTCGCGGTCGTCGTGACGGCGACGTCGCCGAAAGACAGGCTGACCCCCCCGCTGCCGTCGGTCCCGTAGGCCAGCGTCGAGGCGTTGACCGCCTGCTGCGCCTGCACCCGCCCAGCGCCGGCCCGGGCCGGCCCCTCGCGGCGCGAGGCACCGGACTCGGGCGCGACGCCGGCACCGGCCGTACCGATGATCGCGGCCTTGACCTGCTCGACGGTCCAGGACCGGTGGGCGGCGCGCACCAGCGCCGCGAGCCCGGCCACGTGCGGCGAGGCCATCGACGTGCCGCTGTCGCTGGCCCCGCCGGCGCCGCTGCCGACGTCGGCCGAGAACACCGTCACGCCCGGCGCGGTCACGTCGGGCTTGACGGTGCGCCCGGTGCCGAACCCGCGGGAGGAGAAGGCGCCCACGCGGTCGGTCGGGTCGATCCCCGATCCGTGCAGGTCGACGCGCACCGCGCTGCGGTGGTCGTTCGTCAGCGAGACGACGACGCTGCCGTCGTTGCCGCTGGCGTCCACGGCCCCCTTGGGCGCGTCCGTGCCCTGGCTGATCAGCAGCATCATCGGCAGCCGCGGGTCGCCTGCGATGCCCGCGGTGAAGCTGTTGACGTCGTCCCCGAGCACGACGCCCACGGCGCCCGCGGCGACCGCGTTCGCCCCCCGCTGTCCCGAGCCGCAGCGCCGGGTGCCGGTGTCGGTCCACTGCACGAACGCGACCTTGCCGGCGACCGCGGCGGCGTCGGCGGCGGAGTACCGGTCGCAGCCGTCGGAGTTGTTGTCCGGGCCGGCGGGGGCGGGCCAGGTGCCGACCACCACCAGTGGGACACCGCGCACCCCGCCCTTGCCGACCCAGTCGTACGGCGCGACACGGGACGCGGCGTCGCCGGTGGACTGCTCGGCGCCGAGGACGCCGTCGGCCGCGCCGTCCAGCGACGGGTCGGCCTCGACCCCCGGCGGCACGTCCAGCCCGTCCACGACCGACACGGCGTCGTCGCTGGCCGCCACCGCGATCGCACGGGTGGCCGAACCCGGCGAGCCCACCGAGTCCTGCAGGTCGCCCGCGTTGCCGGCCGCGGCGACGACGACCGTGCCGAGCGCCGCCAGGTTGTCGGCAGCGACCGAGTCGGGGTCCTGCGGCGAGGCGAAGTCCCCGCCGAGCGAGAGGTTGACGACGTCGAGGTGGTCGCTGACGTCGCCGTCGCGGTTGGGGTCACCGGCCCAGTCCAGACCCTGGGCGACCAGGTCGGTCGTGCCCTCGCAGCCGAACACCTTGATCGCGACCAGCACGGCGCCCGGAGCCACACCGGGCCCGATCCGCAGCCCGGACGTCGAGAGCCCGTCCGACCACGGGCCGCGATAGGTCGTGCCGTCGGCGCTGACGCCCAGCCCGGCGGCCGTGCCGGCGACGTGCGTCCCGTGGCCCTCGCAGTCCAGCGGGTTGGTGTCGGGCCGGGGGGTGGTGCGCGAGGTGTCCGGCGATCCGTCGGCGCGCGTTGCAGCAGGGTCGTAACCGTCGCCCGCCAGGTCGACGCCGCCCACGACGTTGCCCCCCGCGGGGTAGGCGGGCGGCTGCGCCGAGGCCGCGCGGGCGGCGGTGTAGTCGGCCGCCGTGCCCGGGCCGCCGAAGTCGGCGTGGGTGTAGTCGATGCCGCTGTCGATGGTGCCGATCCGCATCCCGGTGCCGGGGCCGGCCGACGACCACGCCTGGGGGCTACCGACCAGCGGGACCGTCGAGGCGTTCGCCAGCCGCTTGGGGGTCAGCCGGTGCACCGCCTTGACGCCGGGCAGCGCACCGAGCGCCGACAGGTGGGTGGCGTCGGTGCTGACAGCGACCCCCGCGTACACGGCGGTCGTGGTGTAGAGGCGTCGACCCGAGGTGGCGGGCGAGGTCAGGGCCACCAGCACCGCGCGCTGGGCCGCGAGCACCCGGGCGCGCTGCGCGCGTCCGGCACCCGCGGCAGCCCGCCGGCCCCGGCCCAGCGCGCTCGCGTAGGCGGTGGCCGAGGGGGCGGCGTCCAGCTCGAGCATCACCTGGACCGGCCCCCGCGTCGGCAGCCGGGTCGAGGCCGCGCCGCCCACCTCGCCGCCCGCGCTGGAGTGGCTGACGGCGGGCGGGCGCTTCGACCTGTCCAGAGCAGCCGCGGGACGCGAGCCCCGCGCGGTGGTGCGGGTCAGCATGGTGTGGGTCTGGGTGGTGTCGGTCTGGGTGGTGTCGGCCTGGGTGGTGTCGGCCTGCGCTGCCATCGGAGCGACCAGACCGGCCGCGACCAGGACGGCGACCCCGAGGGCGCCGACGGTGGCGGCGAGCGAGCGGGGTCTGGGGCGCACCGACGTCTCCTTGGCACCCGCCGCTCCACCGTGGCTCGGGCGTTCCCCCCCGGGCTGCTCCGCCGGCCCACGCAGGCGAACAGTGACGTCGTACCGGGCCCAACCCTACGTGGCCGAACCGTCACGCAGCAGTTCCCGGGCGGTGCCACGCCGCGCCGGACGACGCC
>JACMOY010000291.1 GCA_014377795.1 Actinomycetota bacterium
CGGCGCGCCCGTCGGGCGCCCGCCGGCGCCGCGCTGGCCACGGGCCCCGCGGTCGGCGGGGCCGCCGTGGCCGCGGCCGTCTCCACCGGCGGCATCGGGGGCCCGGGCATGCGCGGCGCGCTGCACGGCGAGCTGACGGTCCCCGAGGCCGACGGCACCGGCACCCAGGTGGTGCTCGTGCAGAGCGGCACGGTCACCGCCGTCAGCAAGACCTCGCTGTCGGTCAAGAGCACGGACGGCTTCACGGCGACGTACGCGATCACCCCGAGCACCCGCGTGCGCGTCAAGGGCGGCACCGGCAGCACCCTCGTGACGTCCGGCGCGACGGTCTGGGTCGTCTCGTCCAGCTCGCACTCGGCGCTGATGGTCGCCGACCGGGCCGGTGGCCCGCGCGGCAGGCACGGTGACGGGCCGAGGGGCCGGCCAGGTGACGCGGACGGTGACGACGCGCCGCCCAGCGCTCCCTCGGGCGGTGCGACCTCCGGCAGCGCCTCCGGCACCGCGCTGGACGCCCCCGGGGTGACCGCCGACCGGTGACCGGCGGCTGCGCCAGGATGGGCGCATGAGCCTCGCGCGCACCGCCCCGACCGGCCGATCGGTGCGACTGGTGCACGGTGACCAGCAGCTCTGGTCGGTGTCGGTCGGGGCGGGGCTGCGCCAGTACGACGTCGCCGGACGGGCGCTGCTGGACGGCTTCGAAGCCGACGAGCGGCCCGGTGGTGGTCGGGGCCAGACGCTGGTGCCGTGGCCGAACCGGGTGGCCGGCGCGACGTACCGCTTCGACGGGGTCGAGCAGCAGCTGCCGGTCACCGAGCGGGCCACCGGCAACGCGATCCACGGGCTGGCCCGCTGGGTGCCGTGGCAGCTGCTCGACCGGACGCTCGCCAGCCTCACCTGGGGTCACGTGATCGCGCCGCAGCCGGGCTGGCCGACGTCCCTGGACTGCCGCGTCAGCTACGCCCTGGATGACAGCGGGCTGCAGGTGACCACGACGGCGACCAACGTCGGCGACGCGTCGTGCCCGTACGGCACGGGCAGCCACCCCTACCTGCGCGTCGGTGACGGGCCGGTTGACGCGATGACGCTGCAGGTGCCGGCGGGCACCTGGTACGACGTCGACCCGGCCGGCATCCCGACGGTGACCCACGCCGTGACCGGCACCGAGCACGACCTGAGCAGCCCCGGGCCGATCGGCGACCGGGTGCTCGACACCTGCTTCGGCGACCTGCGTCGCGACGAGGACGGCCGGTGGCGGGTCCGCCTGACGGGGGCCGGCGGCGAGGCCGTCACGCTGTGGGCCGACCAGGCGTACGGGTGGGTGCAGCTGTTCAGCGGCGACACGCTGCCCGACCCGGCCCGACGTCGCGGTCTGGCGGTCGAGCCGATGACGTGCCCGCCCGACGCGTTCAACTCCGGCGAGGGCCTGGTGCGGCTCGAGCCGGGCCAGACCCACACCGCGGTGTGGGGCATCACGTCCGGCTGAAGCGCGCCTCCTGACCGGCGGGGTGGTCCTCGCGCCCGCGCAGACCGTTGGCGGCGGCCGGGATCACCCGCTCGACGCGACGCAGCAGCACCACCATCGCCAGGCACCCTGCGAGCAGCACGCCGACGAACACGGCGGGCAGCCGGCGTCCGAGCAGCAGACCGGCCACGACCGGGCCGGCGATCGCCGCCAGCTGGAAGACCCCCGAGCTGACCGCGTTGTAGCGCCCGCGCAGGTGGTCGGGCGCGAGGTCGTTGACGACGGCCGGGGCGACCGGCGACAGCAGCGTCTCGCCGAGCGCGAACACGCCAATGCTCGACAGCAGCAGCACCGACCCGGCGACCGACCCCGGCACCAGCCCGGACAGGCCCATCAGCACCCACGAGCCGGCCCAGACGCCGCTCATCAGCATCAGCACCCGGGTGCGGCGGTGGCCCTCGAGCCGCTGGATCACCACCAGCTGCAGCAGGACGATGGTGCCGGTGTTGACGGCGAACGCGAACCCGATCAGCCGGGTGGAGGCCTCGGCGACGGTGCGCGCGTACGCCGTCCACCCGGCCTCGAACTGCGCGTAGCCGACGAACGCGGAGAAGAACGTGACGAGAAGGACGCTGCGAAAGACCGGGTCGCGCAGCACCGGGCCGTAGGACGTCGGGTGCGCGTCCGGGTGCGGCTCGTGGTTCGTCGCGTTGCCGACGTGCCGCAACGGGCCCGCGAGGACGGCGATAGGCGCGAGGAACGTGGCGGCGTCCACGAGGTAGATGGTCGTGAACGTCCACGGGTGGGACGCCGACACGAGCAGGCCCGAGATCAGACCGCCCACGCCGATGCCGAGGTTGAGCAGCGTGAAGTTCACGCCGTAGTAGCGCTGGCGGATCGCCGACGGGACGACGACCGCGACCAGCGACTGGGACGCCGGCCAGAAGGCGGCGTGCCCCACGCCGATCAGGCCCATCGCCACCGCGGCCTGCGCGGGGGTGTGCACGAAGCCGAGCAGCGCGCTGCCCACGATCTGGACGGCGAGCGCCACCAGCTGCACCCGCCGCGGCCCGAGCCGGTCGATCAGGCTGCCCACCGGGCCGAGCAGCAGCAGCGCCACCATGGCCGGCACCGCCAGCACCACCCCGACCGTCTCGAGGGCGATGTCGCGCACCTCGTGCAGGTAGACCACGCCGAACGGCACGACCAGCCCGCTGCCGAGCGCGTCGACGGCGACGGTCGACAGCAGCAGCCGGCCGTCGCGCGGCAGGTCGTGCCAGAAGTCGCGGATCGCGGGACGGCTCGGGGTGGGTTCGGGCACGCGCCCCACTGTGCCGACTGGCACCGGCAGAGCCAACTCGGTGTCGCCGCATACCCTGTCGTCGTGGACCTCGCCGTCGGCTTCGACCTGGACATGACCCTCGTCGACTCCAGTGAGGGCATCGTCGCGACGGTGCGCGCGACCCTGGCCGAGCAGGGGGTCACCGTCGACCGCGCCGACGTCTGGCCGTTGCTGGGCCTGCCCCTCGAGCTGATCCTCGGGCCGCACCTGCCGCAGGACCGGCTGGCCGCGGCGACGGCCCGCTACCGCGAGCTCTACCCCCTCATCGGGGTGCCCGGGTGCAGCGTGCTGCCCGGCGCGGCGCAGGCCCTGGACGCGGTGCGCGCGCTGCACGGCCGGGTGGTCGTGGTCAGTGCCAAGCTCGAGCGCTCGGTGCACCTGGTGCTCGAGCACGTCGGGCTGAGCGTGGACGTCGTCGTCGGTGACCTGTTCGGGGCCGCGAAGGCCACCGCGCTGCGCTCACACGGCGTGAGCGTGTATGTCGGCGACCACCGCGCGGACGTCGAGGGCGCGCTCGCCGCGGGGGCGACGTCCGTCGGGGTGGCGACCGGGCCGGTCAGCGCCGACGACCTGCGCGCGGCAGGCGCCGACGTCGTGCTCGGGTCGCTCACCGAGCTGCCGGCGTGGCTGGACGGGCACGTGCTGGACGCACGCCTCGCCATGCTGGACGCCGGGCTGCGCGACCTGGACTCGGTGCTCGTCGCCTTCAGTGGCGGCGCGGACTCGGCGTTGCTGCTGGCCGCGGCAGTGCGGGCCCTTGGCTCCGACAAGGTGGTCGCCGCGACCGCCGTCAGCGGGTCGCTGGCCGGTGGCGAGCTGGACGAGGCCGCGGCGTTCGCCGCCTCGCTCGGCGTGCGGCACCTGCGTCCGCGCACCGACGAGATGGCCAGCGAGGGGTACCGCGCGAACGCCGGCGACCGGTGCTTCTTCTGCAAGGCCGAGCTGCTGGACGTGCTCGGCCCGCTGGCCACCGAGCACGAGCTGGCCGCGGTGGCGACCGGCACGAACGCGGACGACGCGCTGGCCGGGTCCCGCCCCGGCACCGCGGCCGCCGCGCAGCGCGGCGCCCGCACCCCGCTGCGCGACGCGGGCCTGACCAAGGCCCAGGTGCGTTCGGCGTCGGCGCGCTGGGGGCTGCCCACGTGGGACAAGCCGGCCGCGGCGTGCCTGTCGAGCCGGATCGC
>JACMOY010000292.1 GCA_014377795.1 Actinomycetota bacterium
CCAGCCCGGCGACCAGGGGGGCGAGGACGGCAAGCGCCGCGGCGTCGTCGCCCCCGACGTCCAGAGCCACCGCGTCGCGCGGACGCACCCGCTCGTCGGCGTCCTCGACCAGGCGCAGCAGCGGTGTCGCGGGCAGCCGGGCCAGCACCGCGGCGCGCAGTGCGCCGTCCAGGGCGCCCCCGGCCAGGCCGACCGGCACCAGGCCCAGCACGTCGTCGCCGGCCTCGGCACGCTCGACCAGCAGGTCGGCGTACGCGTGCGCCGCCTCGGTGACCAGCCGGTCGGTCAGGGCACCGGCGGCGACGTGTCGCCGGGTCGGGTCGAGGGCGAACGCCGCCATCAGAAGCGCTGGCAGCGACAGCGGCTCGTCCGTCGTGGTCGGGGGGTGGGGGAACGGCGGGATGGGCACAGATGCGTTGCGCGGCAACGCCCACAACGCCTGCCAGCCGGGCTGCCGACGCTCCTCGGTCGGCCGGTCGGCGAGCAACCGGGTGCGCTCCTCGTCCGTCCAGGTGCCCGACCTGCGCAGGACGTGCCACCTGGACCCGGCGTCCTCGAGCACGCGCCGGTGACCCTCGACGTCGATCTCGACGGACTGCAGCGCCGGCAGCGCGAGCAGCAGCGCGTCGTCCACCTCGGCGAGCTGGCGCCGCACGACGGCGGCGGCGGACGGGTCGCGCAGGGGGAGGACGACGGCGGTGTCGAACCCCTCGGGCGCGGTGCCCTCGGCCTCGAACGGCAGGCGCAGCACCGGGACGTGCCCGTCCCGACGCCGCACCTCGGCCGACAGACCCGGGGCGTGCTGCGCGGCGATCGCCTCGACGGTGTCGGCGCGCGAGAACCGCACGCCGCCAGAGCGGGAGAGCACGGCGGGCTCGTCGGTCACCGCCAGCACGGCGGCGAAGCCCACCCCGAAACGGCCGATGCTCGCGGAGTTAGCGGCCTTGGCAGAGGCGCGCAGGGTGGCGAGCGAGGCCACCCCGTCGGCCGACAGCGGCTCACCGGTGTTCGCGGCGACCAGCACCGCGGGGCCGTCGACCGGCTCGTGCAGGGTCAGCCGCAGACGACCCGGCGCACCCGCCCGGACTGCCGCGTCGGCCGCGTTCTGGGCCAGCTCGACCACCAGCCGGTCGCGGTAGCCCCCGAGGGCGAGGTCCACCTCGGCATTCGCGTCCTCGCGCAGCCGCACCGGAGCGGCGACCCAGCCGGCCAGCACCCGCATCCGGACACCGGCCGTGCCGAAGGGGTCGGTCACGTCCGCGGCGGGTCCTCGGCCTCGGCCGGCATCTCGACGTCGGCCGGCATCTCGACGTCGGCCGGAGCGTCGGGAACGACGTCGTCGCGGACGATCTCGACGTCACCGATCTCGTCCAGCACCGGGGTGTCGACCTGCTCGGCCCGGGCCTCGACGTCGGTCTCGCTGTGCGCCCCGCAGCCGTGGTCGAGGCTGACGACCTGCCCGTCCGACGGCGACCACTCGTTGGCGCACACGCCGAAGACGCTGCGCAGGGCACCCGACATCGGCAGGAAGAACCCACACGTCGTGCACGCGGCCGGGGCCTGCTCGGCGAAGGGGTCGCGCGGGCCGTGCGACCCCGAGTACCACCGCTGCGCGGCCTCGTCGCGGCCGACCAGCGACAGCACCCGCGGCCGCCCCAGCCCGAGCTCCCACAGCGCGACGGCGTCGACGTCGTCCTCACCGGTGGCCTCGAAGCCCTGCTCCAGCCGGACGTCGTCCTCGACCCTCGGCAGCACCATGCCGGCAGCGAGGTCGCCGGGGGCGATCCGCTCGGACCACGGCAGCCACTGCGGCGACAGCACGGCGTCGGCGTCCGGCAGCAGGTGCACCTCGCTGACGGTGACCGTTCGCGAGCGGGGGGCGCGGGCGACCGTCACCGCCCAACGCCAGCCGCGGTAGCCCGGCGACAGGCACTGGAACGAGTGCGTCACGACGCGGTCGCCCTCGGCGAGCGCCCCGAGGTGCTCCCCCACGGCGCCCAGCTCGGCGACGTCGGCGGCGGCATCGTGCGCGAGCTGCACGGCGGCGGCGAGCGCGGCGTCCGGGACCGCTGGGCGGGCGCGCGTCGACACGGGCGACGTGGGGGGGGCGGCCTGGGTCTCGGCTGGCCCCCCGTGATTGTCCC
>JACMOY010000293.1 GCA_014377795.1 Actinomycetota bacterium
AGCGCAGGCGCTCGCGCAGGCCGGTTGCCCGAGCGGCGGGACGACTGATCGCAGCTGTCAGGGCCGTGGCGCTGCCGATGAGCCGGACGTGGTGCGTCGCTCGGGACACGGCTGTGTAGATGGTCTCCCTGGTGCCCAGGGCGGAGGCGGCCGGCGGCAGGACGACGGTGACGGCCGCGAACTGGCTGCCCTGGCTGCGGTGCACGGTGAGCGCGTGCAGGGTGCGGACGTCGCCGAGCCGGGCCACGGGGACGCGCACCGGCTCGCCGCCGCGGCCGAAGACGGCGACCAGACCGCCGCGCTGGTCGTCCACGACCACCCCCGTGTCGCCGTTGTAGAGGCCGACCTCGTAGTCGTTGCTCGTCACCAGCAGCGGTTCGCCCACCCAGTGACCGTCCCCGCGTGGGGCGGCCGGGTGCTGCTCGGCGAGCCACCCGGTCGCCAGGGCCGACCAGTGCGCGACGCCGCGCGGGCCACGGCGGTGGGCGCACAGCAGCCGGTGGGCGTCCAGTGCACCAACGGCAGCAGGGCCGTCGCCGCGTACGGCCGCAGCGTGCAGTGCCGCCCCACTCGCGACGACGTCCGCCCGCACGCCGGCCAGCTGCGCCTCGGTCAGGCGGGCGTCGTCCTCGACCTCGACCAGCTCGACGTGCGCAGCACCCGAGGCCAGCAGCCCGAGCACCCGGTCGGCCCGTCCAGCCTGCACATGCGCTGCCAGCTCGGCGATCTCGGGCACGTCCGTGCGGTGGTTGGTGTGCAGGGCGCTGACGCCATCGCGCATCGCGGCAGCCGGCGAAGGCGTGCGCTCGACGACGTCCAGACCCGGCAGCACCGCACGCAGCGTGGCCGCGAACGACGGCGTGCGCCGGCCCAGCGTCGTCCGGTCGACCAGGTCACCGAGCACCGCCCCGGCCTCGACCGAGGCGAGCTGGTCGGGGTCGCCCACGAGCATCAGACGCGTCGTGGGCCGCAACGCCCCGAGCAGCCGCGCCATCATCGTCAGCGACACCATCGAGCTCTCGTCGACCACCACCACCTCGTACGGCAACCGGTTCGTCGCGTCGTGCCTGAAGCGGCTGCGTGCGCCGGGACGCCAGCCCAGGAGCCGGTGCAGCGTCACGGCTCTCAGGTCGCCCAGCTGCCCGCGGTCGACCGGTGACAGGTGTGCGGTCGACGAACGCACGGCCTCCTCCAGCAGGGCCGCGGCCTTGCCTGTCGGCGCGGCCAGCGCGATCCGGCACGCCGGGTCCTGCTCGCGCAGCAGGGCCAGCACCCGGGCCACCGTCGTCGTCTTGCCGGTGCCTGGCCCGCCGGCCAGGACGCTGACCCACGACAGCGCGCACACCGCGGCCGCGGTCCGCTGGTCCTCATCCGCCCCGTTGCCGAAGAGGCGCTGCATCCCCTGCGCCAGAACGTCGAGGGCGAGGTCGTCGGGGCATGTCGCCGACCGCGCGAGCAGCTGGTCAGCGACCTGCTGCTCCTGCTCCCAGTAGCGCGTCAGCCACAGCCGGTCGCCGTCCATCCGCAGCGGACCTCCCGCGCCGACCAGGGAGCTCGCCGCGCAGCGCGCCGTCCAGGTCATGTCGGGCCAGGCCAGGTCGACCTCAGCCGACTCGATGGTCTCGTCGTCGTCGGCGACAGTGGTGTCGCGGGCGGTGGTCAGGTCGACCACGACTGAACCGTGCCGGGTCGAGCGCACGACCAGCGCCACGGCCAGCAGCACCGCCTCGTCGGCCTCACCCCCGAGGACGCCGAGCCGCTGAGCGACGTGCACGTCCGCCGCTGACAGCATCCCGGCGTCGTTGAACTCGCGCAGCAGACCAGCGGCTCGCAGGGCCGACGTCGGTGCGTACGCCGACAGGTCGCTCACGTCGTACCCGCCAGCAGGTCCGACGCCCCGACCACCAGGGCGGACGGCGGCCGCCAGGCGAAGACGCCGGGCACCGAGCCGTCCGCGGCGACCACACCGGGCCCGGACATGCCGCGCAGGAACAGGTACAGCGACCCGCCGAGATGGACGTCGGGGTCGTAGCCGGGCTGGCGCCACCGCAGGTACCTGTGCAGCGCGACGCCATACAGCAGCGCCTGCAACGGGTAGTGCGCCTCGATCATCGCGGTCTGCATGGCCTCGTGCCGGTAGTGCCAGGCGGTCAGTGGCTCGACGTACCCGCCCAGGCGGTTGGTCTTGTAGTCG
>JACMOY010000294.1 GCA_014377795.1 Actinomycetota bacterium
GCAGGTGTTCTTCGTCCGGTACGGGCTGGCGGGCACTGTGCCCGGCGTCGTCCTGGTGCAGCTGGTGCCGACCGTGCCGTACGCCGCCACGGTCCTCGGTGCGGGGTTCGCGCACCTCGACGTCGTCCACGAGCGGGTCGCGCGCACCCTCGGCGCGGGCCCGGTGCGGACGACGTGGTCGGTCACCCTGCCGCTGCTGCGCCCCACGATCGTGGCGGCAGCGCTGTTCTGCTTCCTGATCTCGTGGAGCGAGTACGTCCTGACGCTGCTGGTCGGAGCCGGCCGCGTGCAGACCCTGCCGCTGCAGCTGTTCGCGGCGATCGGTGGCACCGACACCACCCTGGCGGCGGCGCTCGCGCTGCTCGTCGTCGTCCCGCCGCTGCTCGCCGTGCTCGCCTGCTCGCGGGTGCTGTCGGGTCGCTCGTCCGCCGGCATCGGACTGGGACGACTGTGAGCGCGACCCCGGCCGGTGGGCTGCTCGAGCTGTCCAGCGTGAGCAAGCGGTTCGGCTCGACCACGGCGGTGGAGGACGTGTCGCTGACCCTGCGGCCGGGCTCGTTCACCGCACTGCTCGGGCCGTCGGGGTGCGGCAAGAGCACGTTGCTGGCGCTGGTGGCGGGGTTGGTCCACCCCGATGCAGGACGGATCGACCTGGACGGCGTTTCCCTGCTCGGTGCGCCCGCCGAGCGCCGTCCGGTGGGGCTGGTGTTCCAGAAGCCACTGCTGTTCCCCCACCTGTCGGTGCTGGCGAACGTCGGCTTCGGGTTGCGGGTCGGGGGAGCGGGTCGCGGTGAGACGCGGCGAGCCTCGCTCGAGATGCTCGAGCGGGTGCAGCTCGCCGGCTTGGAGCAGCGTCGGGTGGGTGAGCTGTCCGGCGGCCAGGAGCAGCGGGTGGCTCTCGCCCGCGCGCTCGTCCTGTCGCCGAGGGTGCTGCTGCTCGACGAACCGTTCTCGGCGCTGGACTCCGAGCTGCGAGCGACCATGCGCCGACTGGTGCGTGCGCTCGCCGACGAGACCGGGGTGACCACGGTGTTCGTGACGCACGACCAGGCCGAGGCGGTCGACGTCGCGGACGACGTGGCGCTGGTGCTCGACGGTCGGCTGGCCGGACACGGTGCGGCGTCCGGCTTCTGGTCGGCCCCGTCCACCCTGGCGGCAGCGCGCTTCTTCGGCGTCGTCAACGAGATCCCGGGGCAGGTCCGCGGCGGTGTGTTCAGCGCTCAGGGTTGGGGCAGCCTGCCGTGCGACATCCGGGACGGGCCGGGGGTGCTCGTGGTCCGGCCGGAGAGGTTGGTCGTCGACGCCGTTCCCGGCCCGGGGCCGTCCGTGACGGCGACGGTGCACGAGGTGCGTTTCGCGGGCACCCACCTGGTGGTGCGGTTGGTGCGACCGGACGGCGGTGTGCTGGTCGCGCACCCGCCGGTCGGCACCGGCGTCACGGCCGGTTCGACCGTCAGCGTCAGCGCACCGCCCGACGCCTGCACGGTCTTGGTGAGGGATGTGGCCGCCCGTGACTGAACTCGTTGCAGCACAACAGGGACCGACTGGGGCCAGCCGCGCGGCGCTCATCGCGAGGCTGGTCGCCTTCGGGGGGTTCATTGTCGTCGCGGGGGTTGTCGCCCTCACCGTGGGCGTCCCCTCGACCCAGCAGGTGCGGACGACGGTGGCGGGCTGGGGCTGGTGGGCCGAGGTCGCGTTCGCCGGGTTGTACGCCGTGGTGACGCTGACCCCGTTGCCCAAGACGGTGTTCACCCTCGCCGCCGGCGCCGTGCTCGGGCTGGGTGGTGGGCTGCCCGCCGTCGTCGTGGGTGCGCTCGTCGGGGCGCTGGCGGCGTTCTTCCTGGGCCGGGCGCTCGGCCGCGAGGGGGTCCGGCGGTTCACCGGGGCGCGGATCGACCGGCCCGACGATCTGCTCGAGCGCCGCGGCCTGGCAGCGGTCCTGGCGGCCCGACTGGTGCCCGTCGTCCCGTTCACCGCGGTGAACTACGTCGCCGGGCTGACGTCGTTGCGGCTGCGCGACTTCGTCGTCGGCACGGCGCTCGGCATCCTGCCCGCGACCACGGCGTACGTCACCATCGGCGCCTACGGCAGCGCGCCCGGTACGTGGCCGGTGCTGGTCTCCGTCGGCGGCCTCGTGCTGCTCACCGCCGTCGGCGCCGTCGCCGCCTGGCGCCGTCGGTCGACCCAGCGCGAGGTCAGCCCAGACGACGCAGCCGCGTGAGCGCAGCCGTGACCGCGCGCAGTGGCTGGCTGTGCAGCCCCTCCTGCACGTGCGCCAAGGCCGCCTTCCAGGGCCCGTCGCCGTACGTCGGGTAGGCATGCGTCGCCGCGGCGAGATCCCGCGCTCGCAACCCCCGACGGACGGCGAGCACCAGCTCGGGCAGCGACTCGCCGGCGCGCGGGCCGACGATCGTGGCCCCGACGACCCGACCCCGGCGGTCGAGTACCAGCCGGGTGAAGCCGTCGGTCTCGCGCTCGGCGATGGCGCGGTCGACGTGCGCGTGCTCGACGGTGCGGACCGTGAACCCGCGTCGTCCGGCCACCTCGTGCGCGCCGACGCCGACCGACGCCACCTCGGGCTGGGTGAACGTGACGCGCGGCACGACGGGATGCACGGTGCGGCGCAACCCGAGCACGGCGTTGGACGCCGCCAGGGCTCCGTGCACGCCGGCTAGGTGGGTCAGCGCCGGGTGGCCGGTCAGGTCACCGGCCGCCAGCACCCGCGGGCTGGTGGTGCGCAGCGTCGCGTCGACGACGACGAAGCCGCGCTCGTCCAGCGCGACACCGGCCAGGTCGAGCCCGAGGTCGCTGGTGCGCGGGGTTCGGCCGACCGCGACCAGCACGCGGTCGAAGTCGACGCGGGTGTCGTCGGCGAGCAGCGCCACCCCGCCGCCCGTCGTCCCGCCCGTCGTGATCGGCTCGACCGATGCGAGCGCGACGCTGACGCGAACGTCGATGCCGTCTCGCACCAGGGCTGCCCGCAACCGGCCACCGGCTTCGGGGTCCTCGCGCGGCAGCAGCCGGTCGGCGC
>JACMOY010000295.1 GCA_014377795.1 Actinomycetota bacterium
CCCGTGCCGACCATCACCGCGAGCAGCCGCTGGGCGCCGGCCGAGATCGAACGCACCATCGTGCGGTCGACGACCAGCAGCGCAGCCATCGGCGCTGAGACCGGCGTCGTGGAGTGCAGCACGAGCATGCGAACGTCCACGCCAGCAGGCCCACACGGCGATCGCGTTGATCGGGGAAGGTCACGCGGCCCGTGGGCGTTGGCCCCGGCGTACCTGCGCACGGACCCGCACCAGTGACAAGGAGCACGATGACCTCGCTGTACGAACCGCTCACCGCAGGATCGCTGGACCTGGCCAACCGGGTCGTGATGGCGCCGCTCACCCGCAGCCGGGCCGGCACGGCCGGTGTGCCCACCGACCTGAACGTCGAGTACTACCGGCAGCGCGCCGAGGCCGGCCTGATCATCACCGAGGGCACCCAGCCCAGCGCGGTGGGGCAGGGCTACCTCGACACCCCGGGCATCCACAGCGACGAGCAGACCGCCGGGTGGCGGGCGATCGGTGCGGCCGTGCACCGCGCGGGCGGGCGGATCGTCGTCCAGCTGATGCACGTGGGCCGGATCGCACACCCCGACAACAAGGGCGGCCTGGAGTCGGTGGCGCCCAGCGCGATCGCCGCGGCGGGCCAGATGCTCACCACCGACGGCATGGTCGACTTCCCGGCGCCGCGCGAGCTGCGCGAGGACGAGCTCGCCGGGGTCGTCGCCGAGTTCGTCGACGCCTCACAGCGGGCCATCGCGGCCGGGCTGGACGGCGTCGAGCTGCACGCGGCCAACGGCTACCTGCTGCACCAGTTCCTGGCGCCGGCCTCGAACCAGCGCGACGACGGGTACGGCGGCTCACCGGCCGCCCGGGCCCGGTTCGTCGTCGAGGTGGCGCGCGCCGTCGCCGAAGCCATCGGGGCCGGCCGGGTCGGCATCCGCATCTCTCCCGCCAACGGGGCCGGTGGCACCGACGAGACGGACGCGGCCGACGTCGCGGCGACGTACGGCGAGCTGGTCGACGGTCTCGCGCCGCTCGGCCTGGCCTACCTGCACGTCCTGGGCGACCCCCGTTCGGACCTCACCCGCGACCTGCGGGCTCGCTTCGGTGGCGTCTTCATGGCCAACACCGGCTTCGCCGAGGTCACCTCGCGCGACGAGGCGGCCGACCTCGTGAGCGCCGGTGACGCCGACCTCGTCTCGGTCGGACGGCTGTTCATCGCCAACCCCGACCTGGTCACCCGGTGGCAGAACGACGCCGAGCTGAACGAGCCGAACCCGGACACGTTCTACGGCGGCGGAGCCGAGGGCTACACGGACTACCCGGCCCTGGCCTCGTGAGCTCGGTCCCGGACGACGGCGCGCAGCTGCTCGCCCACTTGAGG
Organism: Actinomycetota bacterium; assembly: GCA_014377795.1. Lineage (GTDB taxonomy): Bacteria > Actinomycetota > Actinomycetes > Actinomycetales > Angustibacteraceae > JACMOY01. The sequence goes on from JACMOY010000295.1 coordinate 1,367, forward strand.
TCGTGGGTGGGCGGGTGGCCGCCGCCGGCGACCGGGGCACCGGTGCACGTCGTTGCCAACGTCGCGGCCGAGCGGCCGGGCTGGGACGGTCAGGTGCAGCCGGTGCGCGGCGTCCTGCGAGCGGACGGGCGCGGCGTGATCGGCGTCCCGCCGGCGGCCGCGGCACAGCTGGTGGACGGTCCGCTGGACGCCCTGGCGGACTGCCTACCGAAGGCGCTGGACATCCCGGGCACGCTGTACCGCGGCGCGATGCGCTGGACGACGAGCCCGGCCTCCGTCGGCGACCTGGCCGACGCCGGGGTCTGGCTGGACGTCGCGGACCCGCGGGTGCCGGCGTGGCTGCACCCGTTCGGTGGCGAGGTGCTGGTGGCCCTTGACGACGACGTCTACGTCGCCGGGGTGGGCCTCAAGCGGCACGACGAGCACGCCCGCGAGCTGTCGGTGGTGACCGCCGAGGCCGCGCGCGGGCGGGGCCTGGCCCGGCGGCTGGTGGCCCAGGCGGCCCGCCGGGTGGTCGACGAGGGGCGTGTGGCGACGTACCTGCACGCTCCGGACAACACCGCGTCCGCCCGGGTGGCCGTTGCCACCGACTTCACCGACCGCGGCTGCGCCGTGCTCGGCTTCTTCGCCGCCGCCCCCTAACCCCCATGTGGCGGGC
>JACMOY010000296.1 GCA_014377795.1 Actinomycetota bacterium
AGGTGCTGGTGGGGCCGGGGGCGGGGCGGGCTGCCTTCTTGGCGGCCGGCCGCTTGGCGGCGGGGGGTGCGTCAGCACCGGTCGGCGCGGGCACGGCCTTGACGGCGGCCTTCTTCGCCGGAGCGCGCTTGGCGGCGACCTTCTTGGCCGGGACAGCCGGAGCGGTGGCCTCGACCTTGCGGGTCGCGGTGGCCGCCACCGCCGACGTGGCAGCGGCGACCGCGGCCAGATCCGTCGAGGGCTCGGGCGTGGTGGTGCGGGTGGTGGAGTCCGACGACACGGAACACCTTTCGTCGTGGGAGGAGACGATGACCGGGGTGGGTCAACGACCAGTGGGACGATCGCGGCCGGGACGTGAGATGCGTCGCTGCCCGGGTCAACCGCAGCAAACCGCGGAGCATGCCCGTGACGATCGGGCCGTTGGCCGCGAGACTTCTACCATTGTAGCGCCAGGCGGTCGGCCAGCACGACCACCCAGCGTGACCACCGGTGCGTCCGCGGCGCCCTCAGCGGGGCCTGGGGGTCCGGTCGGCCTTGACGGCCAGCACCGGGCAGGGCGCGTCGAGCAGGATGCGCTGGGCGTGCGAGCCGAGGATGAGCTTGCCCACCGGGGTCCGGCGGCGCAGCCCGATGACGATGACCTCGGCCCCCACCTCCTCGGCGACGGCGATCAGGTCCTCGGCCGGCTCCTGGCCGCGCACCAGCTGGCGCACCTCGTGCTCGATCCCGGCCTCGCTCAGCTCGCGGCGCACGGTGGCCAGCTCGGTGTCGTACCGCTCAGCGTCCGCGGTGGTGAGGTCCTTGCCACCGCGGTTGGAGTTGATGACGACCAGTCGCGTGCCGCGCGTGCGAGCCTCCTCCGCCGCCCGGCGCAGCGCCGCCCGCCCTTCGTTGGTCGGGACGAAACCCACGACAACGGCCATCGGTGGTGCTCCTCGGTCTGGTCCTGTCTCGGCACACTGCGCCGACGGGAGCCGACGGTAGCCGACGCGGGTCGAGGTTAGTCGACCCGCAGCCCTCGGGCCCGCACGCGGCATCGCGCCGCCCCGGCGCGGTGTGCGCGGGACGTGCCAGACTCCTGCGCGTGTCAGGGCAGTCGTCGACCAGCACGAGTGGCCCCACCCTCGGCGTCGAGGAAGAGCTGCACGTCGTGGACGCCGGCACCGGGCGGCTGTGCAGCAGGGCACCCGAGGTGCAGGCGGCGTCGGTCGTCGACGCCGCGGACGGCACCGTCGTCCTCGAGCTGACCCTCTCGCAGGTCGAGACGGTCACCGCGGTCAGCACCGACGTCGACCAGGTGATCGAGCGGGCCGCGCGGTTGCGCCCCGCCGTGGCTGGGGCCGCCGCCGGCCGGGGGCTGGCGCTGGTCGCGGCCGGGACGCCGGTGCTGGGCGAGGCGGGCGAGCAGCAGGTCGCCGACGACGAGCGCTACGCGGCCCTGCGGCAGCGGGCGGCCGGGCTGGTGCCGCAGCAGCTGATCGCCGGCATGCACGTGCACGTCGGCGTGGCCGGCCCCGGGGTGGACGTCGCGGACGTGGACGACGACGTGCGGGTGGCCGTGGCCGACACCGTTCGGCCGTGGCTGCCGACGATGCTCGCGCTGACGGCGAACTCGCCGTACTGGCTCGGTGAGGACACCGGGTTCGCGTCCTACCGTCAGGTGCACTGGCAGCGCTGGCCCGTCGCCGGCCCCCCGCCGCCCACCCAGGACGCGGCGCAGTGGCACCGCTCGGTCGCCGAGCTGGTGGCCACCGGCGTCGTCGACGACGCGAGCTACGTGTACTGGGACGTGCGGCTCGCGACCCGGTTCCCGACCGTCGAGGTGCGGGTCGCCGACGTGCAGGCCGACGCCGAGGACGCGGCGCTCTACACCCGGGTGGTGCGCGGCCTGGCGGCGACGGCGCTGATCGACCACGCTGCCCATGGCGTCGACGCGCCGTCGCGGCTGCAGGTGCCCCAGCACGCGCTGCGCGCCGCGATGTGGCGGGCGGCGCGGTACGGGCTGGACGGCGAGCTCGTCGACCCCCACCTGCGGGGCACCCGCCCGGCCGCCGCTGTCCTCGGGGCGCTCGTCGACGCGGCACGACCCGGGCTCGAGGTCACGGGCGACCTGCAACCGGTGCTGGAGGGGGTGCGCCGGGTGCTGACCGACGGCAACGGGGCCCAGCGCCAGCGCGCTGCCTTCACCCGGGCAGGCTGGCCCGGCGTGCTGGACGTGGTGCGGGTCGCCGACCACCAGCCCCACCGCGAGACCGTCAACGACGGCAACGGGTGGGTCGAGTGCGACTGCGGGCACCGGCACTGGGGCCGCCACGGCGCGGCCGGGTTGCTGCTGCTGCGCCCCGGTGACCGCGGCGCCGAGGTGCTCCTGCAGCTGCGCTCGTCGTGGACCCACCAGGGCGGCACCTGGGGGCTGCCCGGCGGCGCGCGCGACAGCCACGAGACCACCAGCCAGGCCGCGCGGCGCGAGGCCCGCGAGGAGAACGACGTCGACACAGCCGCGGTCGTCGACGTGGTCGAGCACCGAGTCGACCACGGCAGCTGGTCGTACACCTACGTCGTGGCGAGGGCCCCGGCGCGGGCCGGGGCCCGGGTCGCCAACGGGGAGTCCGACGCCGTGGGCTGGGTGGCCCTGGACGACGTCGCCACCCGCGAGCTGCACCCGGCCCTGGCCGCAGAGTGGTCGCGGCTGCACGACCTGGTCCGGGACCTGTCGGCCTGAGGCCGGGTCGCAGCGTCGAAGGCCAGGTCAGGGCACCGTCGAGCGGGTGACGCTGGGCAGCGCCGCCCGGACGATGGCCCCGACCTGGTGGGTCTCGATGAGGAAGCCGTCGTGCCCGTACGGCGAGGTGACGGTCTGCACCGGGCGGCCCCCGGGGCGCAGGGCGACGATCTCGTCGGCCAGCCGCGGCGGGTAGAGCCGGTCGGAGTCGACGGCGGCGACCACCAGGTCGGCGGTGACCAGGGCCAGGGCCGCGGCGACCCCGCCCCGGCCCCGGCCGACGTCGTGGGAGTTCATCGCCTCGGTGAGCACGACGTAGCTGCGCGGGTCGAAGCGGCGGGCGAGCTTGTCGGCGTGGTGGTCCAGGTAGCTCTCGGCGGCGTACCGGCCACCGCCACCGATCGGCTGCTCGTCGCCCTGGTGGGCGCGACCGAACCGCTGAGCCAGCTCGGTCTCGCTGCGGTAGGTGACGTGCGCGATCCGCCGGGCGATGCCGAGCCCCGCCTGCGGCCCGGGGCCGCCGCCGTAGTCCCCGCCCCGCCACGCGGGGTCGGAGCGGATCGCGAGCAGCTGCGGCTCGCACCAGGCGATCTGCTCGGCGCTGGCGTACGCGGTCGAGGCCAGGACGATGGCGGTGCCCACCCGGTCGGGGTGCGTCACCGCCCACTCCAGCACGCGCATGCCGCCCATCGACCCGCCGATGACCCCGGCCCAGGTGTCGATACCGAGGCGGTCGGCGAGCCGGGCCTCGGCCTGGACCTGGTCGCGGACGGTGAGGAACGGGAACCTCGACCCCCAGGCCCGCCCGTCCGGTGCGGCCGACGAGGGCCCGGTCGTGCCCTGGCACCCCCCCAGCACGTTCGGGGCCACGACGAACCAACTGTCGGTGTCCAGTGGCCGCCCCGGGCCGACGAGCGCGTCCCACCAGCCCGCGGTGGGGTGCCCGGTGCCCGCCGGCCCTGCCACGTGGCTGTCGCCGGTGAGCGCGTGCAGCACGAGCACCGCGTTGTCGCGGGCGGCATTGAGCGTCCCCCACGTCTCGTAGGCGACGCGGACGTCGGGCAGGGCGCCGCGTGCCTCCAGGGCGAGGGTGCCGACGTCGATGAACTGGCGTCGTCCGACGGGGTCACCCTCGCGCCACACGGTGTCGCTGGCCCCCATCAGGCGCTCTTGGCGGCCCGGAACCCCGCCTCGAGGTCGGCGAGGATGTCGTCGATGTGCTCCAGCCCCACGGCCAGGCGCACCAGGCCCGGGGTGACCCCGCTGGCCAGCTGCTCGGCGTCCGAGAGCTGGCTGTGGGTGGTGCTCGCCGGGTGGATGACCAGGCTGCGGACGTCACCGATGTTGGCGACGTGGCTGTGCAGCACCAGTGCCTCGACGAACCGCTGGCCGGCCTCGCGGCCGCCCTCGATCTCGAACGCCAGCACCGCACCGGCACCGCGCGGCGCGTACTTGCGGGCCCGCTCGAACCACGGGCTGCTCTCGAGCCCGGCGTAGCTCACCGAGAGCACCTCGGGTCGCTGCTCGAGCCAGGTGGCGACCGCGAGGGCGTTCTGCACGTGCCGCTCGATGCGCAGGCTGAGGGTCTCGATGCCCTGGCTGATCAGGAAGGCGTTGAACGGCGAGGCCGAGGCACCCAGGTCGCGCAGCAGCTGCACCCGGGCCTTGAGGATGAACGCCAGGTTCGCACCCAGCGCGCTGCCGACGCCGAGATCGCGGGCGTAGACCAGCCCGTGGTAGCTCGCGTCGGGCTGGTTGTAGTTGGGGAACTTCTCGGGGTCGGCGGCGTAGTCGAAGGTGCCGCCGTCGACGATGACCCCCGCGATCGACGTGCCGTGCCCACCGAGGTACTTCGTGGCGCTGTGGACGACGATGTCGGCGCCCCACTCCAGGGGCCGGATGAGGTACGGGGTCGCCACGGTGTTGTCGACGACCAGTGGGACCCCCGCCTCGTGCGCCACGCCGGCGACGCCCTCGATGTCGAGGACGTCCTGCTTGGGGTTGGGGATGGTCTCGGCGAAGAACGCCTTCGTGTTCGGGCGCACCGCCGCGCGCCAGGAGTCCAGGTCGTCGGGGTCCTCGACGAACGTGGTGGTGATGCCGAGCTTGGGGAACGTGTGGTGCAGCAGGTTGTACGTGCCGCCGTACAGGCTGGGGCTGGCGACGATGTGGTCGCCGACCTCGGCGAGGTTGAGCAGCGCGATCGTCTCGGCGGACTGCCCGCTGGCCACGAGCAGCGCCCCCACCCCACCCTCCAGGCTCGCGACGCGCTGCTCGACGACGTCGTTCGTGGGGTTCATCAGCCGGGTGTAGATGTTGCCGAACTCCTTGAGCCCGAACAGGTTCGCGGCGTGCTCAGAGCTCTTGAACACGTAGGAGGTGGTCTGGTAGATCGGCAGCGCGCGCGCCCCGGTCGTGGGGTCGGCGCTCTGGCCGGCGTGGATCTGTCGCGTCTCGAAGGACCAACCATCGTTCACAGGGGTCTCCCAACCCGAAGGGGTCCGCTGTGGGCGGACCCGCGCTTGCCCACGTCGTCGACGCGGGCCGGGTCATCACCCGGGGCACCCCACCGCGGTTGGAGGGTTGCCGGCCAGCGAGCCGGGGCTTGTCGCTGGCACTCATGACCTGGTCGAAGATTAGCAAGAGCCGTCCGGAGGCTCCAGGGGGCGAGACGACATCTCGTCCACTGAGACGAGCCGACGCCGGCCAGGTGCCTCGTCGTCCGCGCGGACGTCGGCCGCCCACCGCGGCGCCAGACCCGCCCGCAGCAGCTGGTCGACCAGGGTCGCCATCCGGTAGGCGGGGTCGATGGCCAGCGCCCGGTCGACGGCGACACCGGCCGCTGCACCGTTGCCGCAGGCCCAGCACTGCATCGATAGCAGCGTGAGCGGCGCCAGCGCCGCAGGCCCGTCCGCGCGCACGGCCAGATCGACCAGCAGCTGCTCGACGGCCTCGGCGAGCTCGAGGTCGTCCAGGTCCGGGGGTGCGCTGTCGTCGGCCAGCTCGGCGACGGGTCGGGTCACCTCGTCCGCGGTCCCGGGCGCGGCCAGGGACGGCATCCAGCGGGTCCATCGGACGGCGACGACGTCGCGTACCTCGTGGTCGAGCAGCCCGGCCAGCGCACGGCCCGCCTCGTCCGCCGACAGGCCGCGCTCCCCCGCGGCGTACCGCCGGGCGAGGGTGTCCAGATCGCTCGCCCGGGCTCGCTGCCAGGCCCGCCAGCCGGCGGCCCGGGTGTCCTGCCCCTGCGGCCCGACGGCGGCGACACAGGTGTCGATGGCGTCCTCGACGGCCGCCAGGGTGGCCGGGTCGCCCGGCGCGACGCGGTCGACCAGGCCCTGCCGGTCCGCGAGCGGTGAGCGGCCCTGCAGCACGTACGTCGCCGCGACCTCGCTGGCCTTGGCGTCGCGCATCGGCCACCCGTCAGCCGGGCAGCAGCCGGGCATGGTGCAGGAGTAAGACCAGAACCGCTGCCCGCCGACGTAGACGGCCTCGCGCACCGGCACACCGTGGCGGCCGAGGTCGTCGCCCACCGCGTCGACCAGCAGCTGGTGCGGCCGTGGCCACCATCGCGTCCACGGCCGGTCGTCGTAGACCAGGACGACGGCCTCGCGGGGACCGTCCCTGCGGACGAACGCAGCGATCGCGGCGGCGGTGTCGTGCTCGCGGCCGGCCGGCGGCAGGTCGAGCCGGGCCACCACCCCGAGGCGCAGGCGGGGCCCGCGCAGCGAGACCACGACGATGCTGGCGGAGGGGACGAACCCCATCAGGTAGGGGACGGCGGCCACCAGGTCCGCGGGACCGCGGGCGTTGACGACGGTGCGGGCGGGACCCCTGGCGACTCTGCGGTTTCGGCTCATGGCCGCAACGCTCGGTGCTGCGGGCGCGGCTAGCCAGGGGTTACCGGCGGGTTGTGGATCATGGGGCGATCGCGCGCCGCTGTGGACGACTGGCGGTGGCCGGTCAGCGCACGACGTACCCCGGGACGACGTCCTCGCGAGGGCCGGCGGGGCGCCGACCCGCGTGTGCCCGCTCCCACCTCAGGAACCCGCCGGTCTCGCCGAGCACGGCTGCGGCGAGCCAGCTGATGACCACGGCGTCGTCCGCGAGCCCGATCAGCGGCAGCCACTCGGGCAGCAGGTCGACCGGTGACACGACGTACACCGCGGCGGCGACCAGGGCGACCAGCCGGCCGCGCGAGGTGCCGCTGTAGTCACCGCTGACGGTGGGGCGCACCAGGCGCGGCACCGCCCGCAGTCGAGCACCCAGCCCGGGCTCGTCGGGGCCGCTGGCGCCGCGCAGGGCGCGCACCAGGGTGAGCACTGCGGCGCTGCGGGTGGTGCGTGCCATCAGGTTCCTCTCGGTCGACGGGTCGCGGAGTCCGACGCGTGGGGGACGCCTGCGGTTCCGTCTGCGTGCGGCCGGTCAGCGCCCGGCCAGCGCCGGCCGGGCGGGGAACTCGCGGCGGGCCTGGTCGGCGATGCGGCGCAGCAGGTACACGTCGACGCCGGCGCCCAGGACGCCGCCGACGACGGGGACGCCCTTGCCGAACCGGGTGAGCGCCGACTTGCCCACCGTCGACACCAGCCGGAACCCGATGCCCTTGTTCAGGACCATCAGCGCCGGGCCGGGAAGACGCTGCGCGGCCAGGTTCGCCAGGCGCCCGGTGCTGACGACCCCCGCCTTCTTCAGCAGGTCGTCGGCGTCCGCGCCCACCAGTGTGAGCATGACCGCGGCACGCACCCCGGGAAGGTGCAGCTCGTAGCCGCGCAGGGACGCCACCGACGCGGTCATCCGCGTGGCGAGGGCGTAGAACCCCACCACGTTGGCGGGCAGGGCGACCGGCAGCGTCACGAACCCCCCGATGCCCGTGACGAACCCGCCGGCCGCGACCAGCCGGGTGTGCTGGCGCACGACGGCGTCGATGGCCTGGGTCGTGCCCGCGTGGTCGCTGCGCGCCGAGTCCGCCACCTGCTGAGCCGACGAGAAGCGGCCCCGGCCGTCGATGCCGACGTCCAGCAGCCTCTCGACGATCGTCGCGGCGGTTCTCGCCAGTCCGCTGTCGTCGTCGGTGGTCGCGTCGTCCGGCACGGTGCTCCTCGGTGCTCGTCGGTGTCAGGTGTGGTCGGGCCCTCCACTGTGCCCGACGCGGGCGGGTACGGCGCGGTGGCGCCGTCCGCACCAGCCCAGGCAGGTGCCGGCCGGCTGCGGGACGATGGGCGGGTGCAGCTGCTCGAGGTCGCCGCCACGAGCCGCGCGGTCGCGGCCACCGCCGGGCGCAGCGCCAAGGTTGCACTGCTGGCGCACTGCCTGGGCCTGGCTGCGGCCGACCCCTCGCCCGCCACCGTCCCCGCCGTCGTCGCCTACCTGTCTGGCGAGCTGACCCAGCGACGCACCGGCCTGGGGCTGGCGGCGCTGCGCGGGACGCCGGCACCCGCCGGGGCGGCCACGCTCACGGTCGCCGAGGTCGACCACGCCTTCACCCGCGCCGAGGCGATGATGGGCGCCGGCTCGACCGCGGCGCGACGCGGGCTGCTGCACGACCTGCTCGCTCGGGCCGTCGCCGACGAGCAGCGGCTGCTGGTCGCCCTGGTCACCGGCGAGCTGCGCCAGGGGGCGGCCCAGGCCCTGGTGCTGGACGCCGTGGCGGTCGCGGTCGGGCTGCCGGTCGGCGCGGTGCGCCGGGCGATGACCCTGGCAGGGTCCGCGGCATCGGTCGCCGTCAGCGCCCTGACCGAGGGCGCGGACGGGCTGGCGGCCTTCGGTCTGCAGGTCGGGCGCCCCCTGTCGCCGATGCTGGCCCAGTCCGCACCCGGGCTGGTCGAGGCTCTCGAGCGCACCGGCCCGGCGGCGGTCGAGGCCAAGCTGGGCGGCATCCGCGTGCAGGTCCACCGCGCCGACGACGCGGTCACCGTGTTCACCCGCAGCCTCGACGAGGTCACCGACCGGCTGCCCGAGGTCGTCGAGGCGGTGCGCGCGCTTCCCGCCCGCAGCCTGGTGCTGGACGGCGAGGTGCTGGCCCTGGCCGGCGACGACCGCCCCCGGCCGTTCCAGGTGACCGCGGCGCGCACGGCCCGCCGCAGCGACCCGGCTGCCGACCGGCTGCGGACGCCGCTCACCCTGTTCGCGTTCGACCTGCTGCACGTGGACGGCACCGACCTGCTCGACCACCCCGTGGCGGACCGACGTCGGGCCCTGGCGCGGCTGCCCGACGTCGACGTGCCGGGGCTGGTGCTGACGCCGTCGGTCGAGGTGAGCGACCCCGGCGACACCGCGCAGGTCGCCGCGGCCGCGGCGTTCGTCACCGCGACCTTGTCGCGCGGGCACGAGGGGGTGGTCGTGAAGGCGCTGGACGCGCCGTACGCCATGGGCCGCCGGGGCGCCGGCTGGGTGAAGGTCAAGCCGGTGCACACCCTGGACCTCGTCGTGCTCGCCGCCGAGTGGGGCCACGGCCGTCGCACCGGCCGGCTGTCGAACCTGCACCTCGGGGCGCGCGACCCCGACGGCCGATTCGGGCCGGCCGGCGGCTTCGTCATGCTGGGCAAGACGTTCAAGGGCCTGACCGACGCGATGCTCGCCTGGCAGACCGAGCACCTGCAGCAGCTGGCCGTCGCGCCGCCGGGGGCCGAGCGCGAGTGGGTCGTGCGGGTGCGCCCCGAGCTCGTCGTCGAGATCGCCCTGGACGGCGTGCAGACCTCGCCGCGCTACCCCGCGGCCGTCGCGCTGCGCTTCGCCCGGGTGCTGCGGCACCGGCCGGACCGGCTGGCCGCCGACGCGGACACCGTCGACGCGGTGCTGGCGCTGGGCGCGACCTGACCGACCGGGTCACCGACCGACCGGGTCACCGGGAAGACCTGGGAGGATCGGGCGTTGTCACTGCTGACCCATCAGCCCGTCCCCACCGAAGGAGGCACCCGTGTCCGTGCCGAACGACACCGACGCCAAGCTCGCCCAGTACGCCCACCCGCAGCGGCTGGTCACGACCGACTGGCTCGCCGCGCACCTGGGCGACCCGGGTCTGGTCGTCGTCGAGTCCGACGAGGACGTGCTGCTCTACGACAGCGGGCACGTCCCGGGCGCCGTCAAGGTCGACTGGCACACCGACCTGAACGACCCGCTCACCCGCGACTACGTCGACGGCGCGCGCTTCGCCGAGGTCATGGGCGCCCGCGGCGTCACCCGCGAGAGCACCGTCGTGATCTACGGCGACAAGAGCAACTGGTGGGCGGCGTACGCGCTGTGGGTGTTCACCCTGTTCGGCCACGAGGACGTGCGGCTGCTCGACGGCGGACGCGCCAAGTGGGTCGCGGAGGGTCGCGAGATCACCCGCGAGGCGCCGTCCCCCACAACCGTCGACTACCCCGTGGTCGAGCGCGACGACTCGTCGATCCGGGCGTTCAAGGACGACGTGCTCGCCCACATCGGCCAGCCCATGGTCGACGTCCGCTCCCCCGGTGAGTTCTCGGGCGAGCTGCTGCACATGCCCGACTACCCGCAGGAGGGGGCCATGCGCGGCGGTCACGTGCCCGGCGCCCGCAGCGTCCCGTGGGCCCGCGCGGCGGCCGAGGACGCGACCTTCAAGAGCCGCGACGACCTGGCCGCGATCTACCAGGACGAGAAGGGGCTGCGGCCCGACGACGAGGTGATCGCCTACTGCCGCATCGGTGAGCGCTCGTCGCACACCTGGTTCGTCCTGACCCACCTGCTGGGTTTCGCCAACGTGCGCAACTACGACGGCTCGTGGACCGAGTGGGGCAACGCGGTGCGGACGCCGATCGCGACCGGGCCCGACACGTGAGCGGCGACGCGGGCGCCGAGGGTGCCGTCCACGACCTGCCCCCGGGCATGGCCGAGCTGGTCGAGGACTTCGCCGCTGTGTCGACGGCGGACCGGCTGCAGCTGCTGCTCGAGCTGAGCGACGACCTGCCCGCGCTGCCCGAGCGGTACGCCGGTCACCTGGTCGGCATGGAGCAGGTGCACGAGTGCCAGTCACCCCTGTTCCTCGCCGTCGAGGTGCAGGACGACGTGGTGCGGGTCTTCTTCGACGCCCCGCTGGAGTCGCCGACCACGCGCGGTTTCGCGGGCATCCTGCACGCCGGCCTGGACGGGCTGAGTACCGCGGACGTGCTCGCGGTTCCGGACGACGCGCCCTACCGCTTCGGCCTGGCCGAGGCCGTCAGCCCGCTGCGCCTGCGCGGGATGCTCTCGATGCTCTCGCGGATCAAGCGCCAGGTGCGCGAGCGGTCCTGAGCCGGTGACCGCCGCGCTGCGACCGGACGAGGTGCGCGCCGGGCTCGAGCGGGCCGGCGTGCGACGCGGCGACCCGGTCGGGCTGGTGCTGCGCGACGGCGTGGGGCTGGGGTTGGCCGCGGGCGGGCGACGCTGGTCAGTCGCCTCGGCCCGTCCCGGCGACGTCGGCGTCGACGTCGAGCGCGCGCTGCGGCCCCGGTGGGTCTGGTGGTGGGCAGCCGAGGCCGCGTCGAGCGTCGTGACCGCCGGGGGGCGGGTGGCCACCTGCTGGGACGTCGCAGCGGCGCACCGGCTGCTCGCCGGGGGCTCGTCCGCTGCCCCCGCGCAGGTCTGGGCGGCGCTGCACCGGCTGGACCCGGACTCGGTCCCCCGCACCGGGCAGCTCGACCTGCTGGCGCCGGTCGCCACGGGCAGCGGCGGTGACCCCGAGAGCCCGGTCGACGAGGCCGGTCACCTGCGCGCCGAGTGG
>JACMOY010000297.1 GCA_014377795.1 Actinomycetota bacterium
CGACACCGACGCGCCCCCCCGCCCGGGGGGACCGCGCACGGGGGCGGACACGGACGCGACCCCCGCCTCGCGCTCACCGACGCTCTGCGCCCAGCCGCGACGACGGACGCCGGACAGCGCGGTCGCTGTGAACCGGCCGCCCTCCCGGCCGCGGTGCAGCCGGTCGGGCCCCTCCCACGCCAGCAGCACCTGCCCCGCCGATCCGGCGAGCATCGACAGCGAGCTGCCGACGGGGATCGAGTCGCGCAGGCCCACCGGCCGCTCGGCCGCGGCCACGCAGACGCGCTGGTCGCCCTGACGGCGGAACAGCTGGGCGCTCTCACCGGTGTGGTCGCGCAGCGCGCCCAGGACCGGGCCGGCGGCGGCCAGCAGCCGGCCCTCGCGGGCCGCGGACGCCAGCTCGCCCATCCGCGGCCCGAGGACGAAGCGACCCTGCATGTCGCGGGCCACCAGACGGTGGTGCTCCAGGGCCACGGCGAGACGGTGCGCCGTCGGACGGGCCAACCCGGTCGCGGCCACCAGCTGGGCCAGGGTGGAGGGCCCGGCCTCGAGCGCACCCAGGACGACGGCGGCCTTGTCCAGGACGCCGACTCCGCTAGAGTTGTCCATGCCTCGATACTGCCGTCTCACGACGTGAGATGCAAGCACAGCCGGTGCGCGAGCGGGGCGACGAGGGTGAGAGGACCACCATGGGCCGCACGATGGCGGAGAAGGTCTGGGATGCGCACGTCGTGCGCCGGGTCGAGGGCGAGCCGGACCTGCTGTACATCGACGTCCATCTCGTGCACGAGGTGACCAGCCCGCAGGCCTTCGACGGGTTGCGGCTCGCGGGCCGCACCGTGCGACGTCCGGACCTGACCATCGCGACCGAGGACCACAACGTCCCCACCGAGCCGGGCCCGATCACCGACCCGGTGTCGCTGACCCAGGTCAACACCCTGCGCGCCAACTGCGCGGAGTTCGGCATCCGCCTGCACCCGATGGGCGACGTCGAGCAGGGCATCGTGCACGTCATCGGCCCGCAGCTCGGCCTGAGCCTTCCCGGCACCACGATCGTCTGCGGCGACTCGCACACCTCGACACACGGCGCCTTCGGGGCCTTGGCGTTCGGCATCGGCACCAGCGAGGTCGAGCACGTGCTCGCCACCCAGACCTTGTCGCTGAAGCCGTTCAAGACCATGGCGATCGACGTCGAGGGCGAGCTGGGGCCGGACGTCACAGCCAAGGACCTCGTCCTCGCCGTGATCGCCCAGATCGGCACCGGCGGCGGTCAGGGCTACGTCCTGGAGTACCGCGGCTCGGCCATCCGGTCGTTGTCGATGGAGTCGCGGATGACGGTGTGCAACATGTCGATCGAGGCCGGGGCCCGCGCCGGCATGATCGCCCCCGACGAGACGACCTTCGCCTATCTGCAGGGCCGGCCGCACGCCCCGTCCGGCGAGGAGTGGGACGAGGCCGTGCGCACGTGGCGGACGCTGCCCAGCGACGAGGACGTGACGTTCGACGAGCACGTGCGCATCGACGCCGCCAGCCTCACGCCCTTCGTGACGTGGGGCACCAACCCCGGCCAGGGTCTGCCCCTGGGCGGGCAGGTTCCCGACCCGGCGAGCTTCGGCGACGACAACCAGCGGATGGCCGCCGAGCGCGCGCTGGACTACATGGGCCTGACCGCGGGGACGGCGCTGCGCGACATCGCCGTCGACACGGTGTTCCTCGGCTCGTGCACCAACGGCCGGATCGAGGACCTGCGGGCGGCGGCCGCCGTCATCAAGGGCCACCACGTCAAGGACGGCGTGCGGATGCTCGTCGTCCCGGGCTCGGCGCGCGTGCGGCTGCAGGCCGAGAGCGAGGGCCTGGACGACGTCTTCCGCGCGGCCGGGGCCGACTGGCGCCTCGCCGGCTGCTCGATGTGCCTGGGCATGAACCCCGACCAGCTGGCCCCTGGCGAGCGCAGCGCCTCGACGTCCAACCGCAACTTCGAGGGACGCCAGGGCAAGGGCGGCCGCACCCACCTGGTCTCGCCCCTGGTCGCAGCGGCCACCGCCGTCCGCGGCACCCTGTCCAGCCCCGCCGGCCTGGTCCGCTGAGAGGTAACCCATGGACGCCTTCACCACCCACACCGGCATCGGCGTTCCGCTGCGCCGCGGCAACGTCGACACCGACCAGATCATCCCCGCCGTCTACCTCAAGCGGGTCACCCGCACCGGCTTCGAGGACGGCCTGTTCGCGGCCTGGCGCGGCGAGGAGTCGTTCGTCCTGAACCAGCCGGCCTACCGCGCCGGCAGCGTCCTGGTTGCGGGCCCGGACTTCGGCACCGGCTCCTCGCGCGAGCACGCCGTGTGGGCGCTGATGAACTACGGGTTCAGGGTCGTCATCAGCTCGCGCTTCGCGGACATCTTCCGCGGCAACGCCGGCAAGCAGGGGATGCTGGTCGCGCTGGTCGGCCAGGACGACGTCGAGCTGCTCTGGAAGCTGCTCGAGAACGAGCCGGGTACCGAGGTGACGGTCGACCTGGTCGCCAAGACGGTGCAGGCCAAGGACGTCGTCTGCCGCTTCGAGATCGACGACTACACCCGCTGGCGGTTGCTCGAGGGGCTCGACGACATAGGTCTGACCCTGGGGCACGTCCAGGACGTCGAGACGTTCGAGCAGGCGCGCCCGGGATGGCTCCCGGTGACCACGCCGGCCTGATGTCGGGCATCACATGGGCCGCAACGGGTGTGGACGCGCCCGAGCGCGTAACGAATCTGTGAACGGTCGACGGGCGTCGCAGACGCGTCAGGGCTGCGCCCGCCGATCGGCAGCCGGAGCGGTGCTCTGGTGGCGACAGGGCCCGCACCGGACGAGCCCTGCCCCGGGCGGGACGTTGCCGCCGACGCGGTGATGCCTACTGACCTGAGCTCGCTCTCTGACGACATTCTCGTTGCGCAGCAACGGATCTCGCAGTGCGACGTTGCGCCGGCCGAGCAGGCGGAGCTCGCACGCGAGCTGCGTCGGGCGGTGGCCGTCGGTCGTCGCGACCCGCGTCGCGGGCGGGATCTGGTCGCTCGCCCGGTCAGCCGAGCGGGCGCGCGTTGGGCCCCCAGCGGCTGACTGAACGAGGCAAACCGCCTGCGACACAACACCTGGAACCGGCGGCGTGGTTGGACGGCAGCCGCTGTGGGTCCTACCGTCATGAGCACGCCAGGACGACTCTGGCGGTTGGGACCGGCTGGGCGAGGTGCCCGGCACACCTTTCCTGGAAGGACATCGCAGTGAACAAGGGACAGCTGGTCGACGCTCTCGAAGCGCGCCTGGGTAGCAAGAAGGCCGCCGCCGAGGCTCTCGAGGCCGTCGTCGACACCATCACCGTCACCGTCGCGAAGGGCGAGAAGGTCGCCATCACCGGCTTCGGCACCTTCGAGCGCGCCGCTCGCGCGGCCCGCACCGGCCGCAACCCGCGCACCGGCCAGCCGGTGAAGATCAAGAAGACGTCGGTGCCCCGCTTCCGCGCGGGCACCGCGTTCAAGCAGGTCACCTCTGACACCAAGGCGCTGCGCGCCTTCACCGTCTCGGCCGCGTCCCGTGCGGCGTCGGCCACCATCGGTGCGGCGGCTCGCGTCACGGGCACCCGCACCGCTGCCACCCCCGCGCGCAAGGCGGCGAGCGCCACCACGAAGAAGACGACGGCGACGCGGGCGACGACCGCCAAGGCAGCGACCAAGACCGCCACCAAGAAGAGCGCGGCCACCAAGACCGCCACCAAGGCGGCGGCCAAGAAGTCGACCGCGTCGGCGTCGACGCGGGCCACGAAGGTCTCGACGGCAGGCCGCACCCTGGCCAAGAAGGCCACGACCACACCGGCCAAGAGCGCTGCTGCTCGGACGCTGGCGAAGAAGACCGCCACGTCGGCTCCGGCCACGAAGGCGGCAGCGAAGAAGAGCACCGCCAAGACCACGGCGGCCAAGAGCGCCACGGCCCGCACGACGGCGACGAAGTCCACCGCCAAGGCCACGACCAAGCGCGCTGCCAAGAAGGCCTGACCTCTCGCACCGCACCGAGCGTGCCGGCGTCCTCGATGAGGGCGTCGGCACGTTTGTTTGCCAGACTGTCGCGCATGAGCCACACCAAGAACGCCCCCGCCAGGATCGACACCCTGACGGTGCACGGCGGCACGCCCCTTGAAGGGGCGATCACGGTGCGCGGGGCCAAGAACCTGGTCTCCAAGGCGATGGTCGCCGCGCTGCTCGGTGAGAGTGCGAGCCGGCTGCGCGGCGTCCCCGAGATCGCTGACGTCCGCATCGTCTCCGGGCTGCTCGAGCTGCACGGCGTCGAGGTCACGGCCGGCGACGAGGACGGCGAGCTGGTGCTGGATCCGACGAACGCGGAGAAGGCGCACGTCGCCGACATCGACGCCCACGCGGGCTCCAGCCGGATCCCGATCCTGCTGTGCGGGCCGCTGCTGCACCGGCTCGGCGAGGCGTTCATCCCCGACCTCGGTGGCTGCCGCATCGGTGAGCGGCCGATCAACTACCACCTGGACGTGCTGCGGCAGTTCGGTGCCGTCGTCGAGAAGCGGCCCGAGGGTCTGCGGATCACCGCTCCCGCCGGGCTGCGCGGCACCAAGATCGACCTGCCCTACCCCTCCGTCGGCAGCACCGAGCAGGTGCTGCTGACGGCGGTGCGTGCCGAGGGCCTGACCGAGCTGCGCGGCGCGGCGATCGAGCCGGAGATCATGGACCTGATCGCGGTGCTGCAGAAGATGGGCGCGATCATCAGCGTGGACACCGACCGGGTGATCCGGATCGAGGGCGTCTCGCGGCTGGAGGGCTACACGCACCGGGCGATGAACGACCGCATCGAGGCGGCCTCGTGGGGCTGCGCCGCCCTCGCGACGCAGGGTGACGTGGTGGTGCGCGGGGCGCGACAGCCCGAGATGATGACGTTCCTGAACGTGTTCCGCAAGATCGGCGGCGCCTTCGAGGTCGACGACGAGGGGATCCGGTTCTGGCGCGGCGGCGAGGCCCAGCGCTCGCTGGTGCTCGAGACCGACGTCCACCCCGGGTTCATGACCGACTGGCAGCAACCGCTGGTCGTGGCACTGACCCAGACCAGCGGGTTGTCGATCATCCACGAGACGGTGTACGAGAACCGGCTCGGGTTCACGGGGGCGCTGAACGACATGGGCGCCACGATCCAGCTCTACCGCGAGTGCCTGGGCGGACTGCCGTGCCGGTTCGGCCAGCGCAACTTCATGCACTCGGCAGTCGTCCCCGGCCCGACCAAGCTGCACGGCGCCGAGATCACCGTCCCCGACCTGCGCGGTGGGTTCAGCTACCTGATCGCCGCGTTGGCGGCCGAGGGCGAGTCGACCGTGCACGGCGTCGACCTGATCTACCGCGGGTACGAGCAGTTCCAGGACAAGCTCGAGGCGCTCGGTGCGCGCTACGAGCACCGCTGAGATCTCGAACCTGGTTCAGATCCCCACGATCCGCAGCGCCACGATGTGGTCGTCGACGACGTCGATCGTCACCCGCTGGCCCGGCCGCAGCAGGCGCAACCGGCTCTGCGCGAACGCTTCGGGGGAGAACAGCAGCCGTCGGCCGTTGTCCAGCAGAACGCTGCCGGCGGCCGTCGCCGGGTCGAACTCGTGCACGCTCGCCTGCATGCCAGGAGGCTAGCGCGGGGTCGTGGTGCACAGCGCGTCGCGCAGGACCGCGGCCGTTCTCGGCCCGAGGCCCAGGGCCGTCGCGGCGTGCAGCGCGGCCGCGGTGTCGACGTCCCGCCGCAGCCGAGGCAGGTCCAGGTCGAGCAGCACGGCTCCGAGAGCGACGTGGCGCGCCGCCGAGCCGGTACCGAAGGCGTGGCTCAGCTCGACCCCGGCCAGCGCCGTGAGCAGGACCGTGCCGGTGCCCTCGGTGTCAGCGACGACGGACCGCGGATGGGCGGCCGCTGCGTCCAGGGCGACGGCGAGATCGGCTGCGGTCAGGGCCGGCAGGTCGACGAGCAGGACGCCGACGGCGCCGTCCGGGTCGAGCCGGTGGGCGCGGGCGACTCCGGCGCAGATCGCCGCGGTGAGCCCGGAGTCGGGGTCGGCGACGACGGCGTCGCCGCGCTCGTGGGCGGCCGGGCCGATCACCGGGTCGGACGTCACGACCACCCGTCGCCCGACCCGGTCGCAGGCCCGCACGGCCGTCAGCGCGTCCGCCGCGATGGCCCGCGCCAGGGCAGCATGGTCGACGCCCTGCGGTGCGACCAGCCGGGACTTGGCCCGAGCGGCGCTCTGCACGGGCAGCACCAGCGTGAAGCGGGCACCGGCACCGGCAGCGGAGGACATACGGTGATGCTCCCAGCACCGACACCGTCGCTGGAAACGAGCCCGACCCGGACCCCGGACGCCAGGAGGTGACGTGCCGCACCGCGACCTCGGCCGCAGCTACCGGTTCGTCGTCGCCGTCGTCCGCCCGCTGCTCGTGCTGCTGACCCGGCGACGATGGTGCGGCGCGCAGCACCTGCCGGCGCAGGGGGGTTTCGTCGTCTGCTCCAACCACCTGTCGCACAGCGATCCGCTGACCCTTGGTCACTACCTGCTCGACCACGGGCACCCGCCGTACTTCCTGGCCAAGGAGTCGCTGTTCGCGATCCCCCTGATCGGCCGGGTCATCCGCGGCGCCGGGCAGATCCCGGTGCACCGCGAGACCAGCGACGCGGTGACAGCACTGACCAGCGCGGTCGCCGCGGTCGAGGCCGGCAAGTGCATCGTGCTCTACCCCGAGGGCACCTTGACCCGTGACCCCGACCTGTGGCCCATGGTGGGCAAGAGCGGTGCGGCGCGGCTGGCGCTGCAGACCGGGTGCCCCCTGGTGCCGGTCGCGCAGTGGGGGCCGCAGGTGCTGATGTCGCCGCACTCCAAGCGGTTGCGGCTGCTGCCTCGCCCGCTGATCCAGGTGGTCGCCGGCCCCCAGGTCGACCTGGACGACCTGCGCGGACGACCGGTCGACGCGACGCTCCTGGCCGAGGCCACCGAGCGCATCATGACCGCCGTCACCGACCTGCTGCTGCCGCTGCGCGAGGGAACCCCACCGCAGCAACGGTTCGACTTCCACGCGGCGCGCGGTGTCCTGCGTCGCGACCTCGCCCGGCGGCGCGGGAGCCGGTGGTGACCCGGGCCGCGGTGCTCGGCACCGGCAGCTGGGGCACGACGTTCGCGATGGTCCTCGCGGACGCCGGCGCCGAGGTCACGCTGTGGGGTCGGCGCGGCGAGCTCACCGACCAGATCAACAGTGACCACGTCAACGGCGACTACCTGCCGGGAATCGAGCTGCCGCAGGCGGTGCAGGCCACCACCGACCCCTCGGTGGCACTGCGCGGCGCCGACGTCGTGGTGCTCGCGGTGCCCTCGCAGACGCTGCGCGCCAACCTGGTGCGGTGGCGCGACCTGCTGCCGCCGTCCGCGCCGCTGGTCAGCCTGATGAAGGGTGTCGAGCTGGGCTCGACGCGGCGGATGAGCGAGGTCATCGTCGAGGTCGCCGGGGTGGCGCCCGAGCGGGTCGCCGTGGTGTCCGGCCCCAACCTGGCCCACGAGATCGCCGTCCGGCAACCGGCGGCCAGCGTGGTGGCGTGCACCGACCACGAGACCGCCGAGCGGCTCGCTCAGGCGTGCGCGACGTCGTACTTCCGTCCCTACACCGCGGTGGACGTGGTCGGCACCGAGATCGGGGGCGCGGTCAAGAACGTCATCGCCCTCGCCGTCGGCATGGCCGAGGGCCTGGGGCTCGGTGACAACTCCAAGGCGTCGCTGATCACCCGCGGGCTGGCCGAGACCTCGCGCCTGGGTGAGGCGCTGGGGGCCGACCCGGCCACGTTCGCCGGCCTGGCCGGGGTCGGCGACCTGATCGCCACGTGCATGTCACCGCTGTCGCGCAACCGCACCTTCGGCGTCCGCCTGGGCACCGGCGACACCGTCGAGCAGGTCGTCGCCCAGACCCGGCAGACCGCCGAGGGCGTCAAGTCCTGCCTGTCGATCCTGGCGCTCGCGGCCGCCAACGGCGTCGACATGCCGATCGTGGCGAGCGTCGTGGCCGTGGTGCACCACGGGCTGGACCCGCGCGAGATGGGGATGCGCCTGCTCTCGCGCGCCCGCCGCCCCGAGCAGGACTAGAACCCCGCACTTGCTTCACTTCTTGCCGCGCGTCCCGCGAGGGGCGCGGCAGGTAGTGCAGCAAGTGGTGGAATCTGGGGGTCAGGGGGTGGGGGAGCGCAGCGCCTGGTCGAGGTCGGCCCACAGGTCCTCGACGTCCTCGATGCCCACCGACAGGCGCAGCAGCGACTCGGGCACGGTGGCCACCTCGGCCGGGTGCCGCCGGCGCCGCTCGAGCGTGGACTCGACCCCGCCGAGGCTGGTGGCGTGCACCCACAGCCGGGTCGAGGCCGCGACCTGCTCGGCCGCAGGGGCGCCGCCGCGCACCTCGACGGCCAGCATCGCTCCGTAGCCGTGCATCTGGTCGGTGGCCAGCGTGTGGCCCGGATCGGTGGCCAGTGACGGGTGGCGCACCCGCTCGACGCACGGGTGCACGGCGAGACGGTGCGCCAGGACGGCCGCGCTGGCCTGCGCCCGCTCGACCCGCAGCGCCAGCGTCCGCACGCCGCGCAGCGCGAGGAACACCTCGTGCGGCCCGGCGATGCCGCCGTGCAGCCGCCGGTGGGCGCGCAGCCGGGCGTGCAGGTCGTCGTCGGCGGTCACGGCCGCGCCCAGGACGACGTCGGAGTGGCCGGCCAGGTACTTCGTGACCGAGTGCACGCCGACGCCGGCGCCCAGCGTGAGGGGCCGCTGCACCATCGGGGTGGCGAAGGTGTTGTCGACGACGCTGAGGGCGCCGGCCGCTCGCGCGCCGGCAGTGAGCGCCCGCAGGTCGGCCACCTCGATCATCGGGTTGGTCGGGGACTCCAGCCAGAGCAGCCGTGCGCCGGGCAGGGCGGCCAGCACCTGGGCGGTGTCGGCGACGTCGACCTCGCGCAGCGTCACCCGCCCCGCTGCGGCGGCGTCGCGCAGCAGCGCACCCGTGCCGCTGTAGACGTGGCGGGGGGCGACGACGACCGACCCGTCCGGCACCAGCCCGCACGCGGCCGAGATCGCCGCCATGCCCGAGGAGAAGACCAGCGCCGAGCCGGCCTCGAGCTCGCCGAGGGTCTGCTCGAACGCCTGCCAGGTCGGGTTGTCGGTGCGGCCGTAGTCGACCGGGCCGTCCGCGACGTACGTCGACGTCAGCCACACCGCCTCGTTGACCGAGGCACCCGGACGCCGGGCCGGCCGTCCCGCGGTGACGGCGACCGTCGCAGGGGACAGCGGGGAGGGGGATGGCGGTGTCGAGGTCACGGTGCGCAGGCTACCGAGGGCCCCGCGGCTAGGGTTGGCCGCGATGAGCCCGAGCCCCCGCAAGCCCCGCGTCGCCGTCGTCTTCGGTGGTAGGTCCAGCGAGCACGCGATCAGCTGCCTGACCGCGGCCGGTGTGCTGCGGGCGATCGACCGAGACCGGTACGACGTCGTCCCCATCGGCATCGCGCGCGACGGGCGCTGGGTGCTGGCCGCCGACGACCCCGCGGCCCTGGAGGCGGAGGGGTCACGGCTGCCGTCGGTCGACGAGTCGGGCCCCGGCGTCGTGGTGCCGACCAGTACCCGCGACCGGGGCCTGACCAGCCTGCGCCCCGGCGAGGTGCCGACGGCGCTCGGCGACGTCGACGTCGTGCTGCCGCTGCTGCACGGCCCGTTCGGTGAGGACGGCACGATCCAGGGGCTGCTCGAGCTCGGTGACGTCCCGTACGTCGGCTCCGGTGTCCTCGCGTCGGCGGCCTCGATGGACAAGCACTACATGAAGGTGCTGCTCGCCGGGCACGGGCTGCCGGTCGCGCCCTACGTCGTGATCCTGCCGCACCAGTGGGACCAGGACCCCGAGGCGTCGATGAGATCCGTTGCGGCACTGGGGTTCCCGCTTTTCGTCAAGCCTGCGCGCGGTGGCTCGAGCATGGGGGTCACCAGGGTCGCGGACGTCACCGGTCTGCGCGGCGCGATCGAGGGCGCCCGCGAGCACGACCCCAAGGTCGTCGTCGAGGCGGCGGTCGTCGGGCGCGAGCTCGAGTGCGGTGTGCTGCAGGACCTGGACGGGACGGCGCGCGCTAGCGAGGTCGGTGAGGTCGAGCTGGTCGGCGGTCACGACTTCTACGACTTCGCCGCCAAGTACGTCGCCCCGGACGACGTGCGGCTGACCTGCCCGGCCCAGGTGCCGGCGTCCGTCCGCGCTCGGGTGCAGGACGTCGCGGTGCGCGCGTTCGAGGTGATGGGCTGCGAGGGCCTGGCCCGGGTGGACGTGTTCTGGACCGGCGACGACCGGGTCGTGGTCAACGAGATCAACACCATGCCGGGGTTCACCCGGCACTCGATGTACCCGCGGATGTGGGCCGAGAGCGGCGTCGACTACCCGGCCCTGGTCGACCGCCTGCTGCAGCTGGCGCTGACCCGCCCCACCGGCCTGCGCTGAGCCCGCGCCCGGCTCAGCTGCAGCGTCGGGTGCCCTGCGGCACCATCGAGACCGCGGCCGAGAAGTCGGGCAGCCGCAGCGGCTCGGGCGCGTACGCGCGTGGGACGAGCACCTGCACCGCGGGGTCGCGGCCGTAGGTGGTGAACACCGTGCCGTCGCCCAGCTGGAGGTAGACCCAGTCGACGCCGTTGACGTCCTGGCAGCTCGGGCTCGGCCCTGGTTGGACGACACCGCACAGGTAGACGATCGCGGGGTCACCCCAGGCGGCCACAGCCGGCGAGGCGGACGACGTCTCTCGCCTGGCCTGCCCGGCGACCGAGACCGGAAGGCGGCGGGCGATGGTCGAGCAGGCGGGGTCGGCGGCCGAGGGTGCGGGGGTGACCTCGACCGGCCCCTGGCCGAGCAGCCGGGTTGCGCCGACGACGCCGGCCGCCACGAGCACGGCCAGCAGCACCGCCAGGACGGGCAGCGGCAGCGGACGCGACCTCACATGTGGACGACGGTGCAGGTGAGCGTGCGGGTGATGCCGGGGACGTCCTGGATGCGGGCGATCACCAGCTTGCCGAGGGCGTCGACGTTCTCGGCCTCGACGCGGGCGATGACGTCGTACGGACCGGTGACGTCCTCGGCCTGCAGGACCCCGTCGAGGGCGGCGATCGCGACGGCCACTGCCGACGCCCGGCCGACCTCGGTCTGGATCAGGATGTAGGCCTGCACGTCCACCGTCGTCCTCCTGCGCTCGTCACGGACCGCGTGGTCCTCGGAAGAGCGAACGGTACCGTGCCGGGCGTGGCCGACGACGTGACGGACGGCCCCCGGCTCGCCGACCTGGGCGAGGGGGGACTGCTGGCCGCGATGCTGCCCCGCCTGCCGGGTGGTGACGCCACGATCGTCGGCCCCGGGGACGACGCCGCGCTGGTGCGGGTGCCGGACGGGCGGGTGGTCGCAACGACCGACGTCATGGTCGAGGGACGGGACTTCCGCCGGGACTGGTCCAGCCCGCAGGACGTCGGCTGGAAGGCCGCGGCGCAGAACCTCGCGGACGTCGCCGCGATGGGCGCGGTGCCGACCGCCCTGCTCGTCGCCCTGGTCGCTCCGCCGGACCTGCCGGCGTCCTGGGCGCTCGGACTGGCGGACGGGCTGGCCGCGGCGTGCGCGGGCAGCGGGGCCGCCGTGGTCGGCGGCGACCTGTCGTCCGGCTGCGAGATCACCGTCGCGGTCACGGCGCTGGGCGACCTGCAGGGCCGGGCGCCGGTGCTGCGCTCGGGCGCGCTGCCCGGCCAGGACGTCGCGCACGCCGGGGTGCTCGGGCACTCCGCCGGTGGCCTGGCCGCGCTGGCCGCGTGGGGGCCCGCCGAGGCGGGCCGGCGCAGCCCGCACCTGCTGCAGGCGCACCGGCGTCCGCGACCGCCGTACGCCCTCGGGGTCGCGGCGGCCGAGGCCGGGTGCACCGCGATGCTGGACGCCAGCGACGGCCTGCTGCGCGACGCGGGGCGGATCGCGACGGCCAGCGGGGTGAGCATCGACTTCGACGACAGCGCGCTGGGGTGGTACGCCGAGCGGCTGCGCGCGGACGCCGGACTGCTGGGGGTCGACCCGTGGGAGTGGGTGGTGGCCGGCGGCGAGGACCACGGGCTGCTCGCGGTCTTCCCCCACGGCTGCGCACCCGAGGGGTTCACCGTGATCGGCCGCACCCACGCGCCGCCGGGGC
>JACMOY010000298.1 GCA_014377795.1 Actinomycetota bacterium
AGGGGGTCTTCGAACGCCAGCCGGCCCATCGTCTGCAGGCGCTCGGCGATCGCGATCATCGGGGCGATCGCCTCGGCCACCCGGGTCGCCTTGGTCATCGCGTCGCTCGCGAGCGGGCCGGAGTCCTTGGTGGCCCACACGATCCCCCAGACCCGCCCGTCCAGGTGCACGGGGACGCTCAGCGCGGCGACGTGGTCGTACCGCTCGAGCAGGTCTGCGCCGACGTAGGACAGGTCGGGGTCGTGGTGGTCGTAGGCGACCCCGATGCCGCGGCCTCGGTCGAGCAGCTCCTCGTAGGTGGCCAGGTCGAACACCTCGTCCTGCGGGAAACGCACCTCGCTGGGCGCCAGCGCTCCCACGTTGACGACGGTGCGGACCAGGCCGCGGTCGCGTTCCCACCTCGACAGCGACACCGACGCCGCGCCCAGGCGCTCCAGGGCGTACTCGGCGGGGACCGCGAGCAGCTCCTCGTGCCGGGCCCGTGGCATCTGCAGCAGGCGCAGCAGGGCCAGGTCCTCGGGGCGAGGGCCGGACTCCTTTGTGCTCACTGTCACGTACCCTTCGCTGGACGACGCGGGGACTGCGCACGACCCTATGTCGAAGGCTGCGCCTCGGGCCGCAACCACACGGCCCCCAGCGGGGGAACGCTGAGCGTGGCCGACGCCGCGAGACCATGCCACGGCTGGTCGTCGGCCTCGATGCCGCCGAAGCTGCCCACCCCCGACCCGCCGTACTCGTGCGCGTCGGTGTTGAGCACCTCCTGCCACCGTCCGGCCGAGGGTAGCCCGATCCGGTACCCGTGGTGGGCGGACCCGGAGAAGTTCACCACGCAGGCGAGGACGTCGTCCGGCCCGCCGCCACCGAAGCGCAGGAACGAGAAGACGTTGCCCGCAGCGTCGTTGGCGTCGATCCACCGAAAGCCCTCAGGGGTGAGGTCCTGGCGCCACAGGGCGGTGGTGTCGGTGTAGATCCGGTTGAGGTCGCGCACGAGGTCGAGCACCCCTCGGTGGGCCGGCTGGTCGAGCAGCCACCAGTCCAGGCCGCGCGAGTCCGCCCACTCGGCCTCCTGGCCGAACTCCGAGCCCATGAACAGCAGCTGCTTGCCCGGGTGGGCCCACATCAGGGCGAGGAACGCGCGCAGGGTGGCCAGCTGCTGCCAGCGGTCGCCGGGCATCTTGCGCAGCAGCGAGCCCTTGCCGTGCACGACCTCGTCGTGACTGATCGGCAGGACGAAGTTCTCGGTCCAGGCGTACATCAGGGCGAAGGTCATCTGGTGGTGGTGGAACTGGCGGTGCACCGGCTCGTGCGCGACGTAGTCGAGCGAGTCGTGCATCCAGCCCATGTTCCACTTCAGGCCGAAGCCCAGGCCCCCGAGGTGGGTGGGCCGGGTGACGCCGGGCCACGCGGTCGACTCCTCGGCGATCATCACCACACCGGGGACGCGCTTGTAGACCGTGGCGTTGGTCTCCTGCAGGAACTGCACCGCGTCCAGGTTCTCGCGGCCGCCGTACTGGTTGGGCAGCCACTCGCCGTCCTTGCGCGAGTAGTCCAGGTACAGCATCGAAGCCACGGCGTCGACGCGCAGGCCGTCGATGTGGAACTCCTCGCACCAGTACAGCGCGTTGGCCACCAGGAAGTTCTTCACCTGCGGCCGGCCCAGGTCGAACACGTGGGTACCCCAGTCGGGCTGGTCGCCCCGGCGCGGGTCGGGGTGCTCG
The DNA here is from genome assembly GCA_014377795.1 of Actinomycetota bacterium. Classification (GTDB taxonomy): domain Bacteria; phylum Actinomycetota; class Actinomycetes; order Actinomycetales; family Angustibacteraceae; genus JACMOY01. The sequence goes on from JACMOY010000298.1 coordinate 1,719, forward strand.
TACAGGGCCTGGCCGTCGAACCGGGCCAGCGCGAACGCGTCCTTCGGGAAGTGCGCGGGCACCCAGTCCAGGATCACGCCGATGCCCGCGCCGTGCAGCGCGTCGACCAGGTGGCGGAACTCATCCGGTGAGCCGAAGCGCGCGGTCGGGGCGAAGTACCCGGTGACCTGGTAGCCCCACGAGGGGCCGTACGGGTGCTCCATCACCGGCATCAGCTCGACGTGGGTGAAGCCCATCTCGACCACGTAGTCGACGAGCTGCTCGGCGAGCTCGAGGTAGGACAGCCCCTCGCGCCACGAGCCCAGGTGCACCTCGTAGGTGCTCATCGGGCCCTTGTGCGGGTCGCCCTGGGCGCGGGCGGCGAGCCAGGCGTCGTCGGTCCAGGCGTAGGTGGTCTCGGTGACGACCGAGGCGGTGGACGGCGGCACCTCGGCGGCGCGGGCCATCGGGTCGGCCTTGAGCCGGCGCCCGCCGTCCGAGCCGAGGATCTCGAACTTGTACCGGGTGCCCACGCCGACGTCGGGGACGAACAGCTCCCACACGCCGGTCGAGCCCAGGGCCCGCATCGGGTGGGCGACGCCGTCCCAGTGGTTGAAGTCGGCCACCAGGCGGATGCCGCGCGCGTGCGGGGCCCACACCGCGAACGAGGTGCCGGTGACCTCACCCATCACGCCGGGGTACCGCCGCAGGTGGGCGCCGAGGACGGTCCACAGCTGCTCGTGGCGGCCCTCGCCGATCAGGTGCAGGTCGACCTCGCCCAGGGTGGGCAGGAACCGGTAGGGATCGTCGACCGGGAAGGTCGAGCGGCTCTCGGGTGCGCCGTCCGGGCCTTCGTAGGTGACGTCGAGGCGGTAGTCGGTGACGTCGGTGCCCGGCACGACCGCGACGAACACGCCCTCGTGCTCGTGCGTGAGCGGTACGCGGGTGCCGTCGGCCAGCACCGCGACGACCTCGCGGGCGTGCGGGCGCAGCGCCCGCAGGGTGAGGGAGCCGTCGTGCGGGTGCAGACCGAGGATCCCGTGCGGGTCGCCGTGCGCACCGCTGACCAGGGCGTCCAGGTCGGCGACGTCGACGGGCAGGGGCGAGGGGTGGGTCGGCTGCGGGGGAGTGCTCACCGTGGTCACCTGGTTCTGGTCGGGGATGTCGCTGACGTCGCGCAGCAGCCGGTCGACCGCCGTCATGGGGATGGGCAGCCAGTCGGGTCGGTTGCGGCTCTCGTAGACCACCTCGTACAGCGCCTTGTCGAGCTCGAGCGCGCGCAGCAGCACCGCGTCCTCGCGCGGGTCACGACCACTCACCCGGCCGTACCCCTCGCAGAACGCCGCGCGGGCGCGTGCAGCCCACTCGAGCGAGGTGCCCGCCGAGCGGGGGTCGGCGACGAGCAGCTGGCCCGCGGCGTAGTCGAACGAGCGCAGCATGCCGGCGACGTCGCGCAGCACCAGGTCGGGTGCGCTGCGCTCGGCGAGCGGTCGCAGCGGTTCGCCCTCGAAGTCCAGCAGCACCCACCCCCGACCGGGGACGTCGAGTACCTGACCGAGGTGGTAGTCGCCGTGGATCCGTTGCAGGGCAGGGCGTTCGGCGACGTCCGCCACCGCCGACAGTGCCACGTGCGCAGCCGCCTCGTAGGAGGCGAGCGCGGGGGCGGACCGCAGGGCCCAGTCCAGCCGGGCGGTCAGGGCGTCGGCGAGCTCGCGGACGCCGTCCGCCCCGATCGGGCGCCGGCCCATCGCGGTGGCCAGCGTCTGATGCACGCGGGCGGTCTGGGCGCCGAGCTCGCGGGCGCGGTCGGCGAAGTCCTCACCGGCGGCCAGCGCGGCGGTCGCGACCCGCCAGGCGTCGCGGGTGCCGGGCAGGAACTCCTGGACGAGCGCCAGGTGGCCGCGGCCGGTGCCGGACGCTCCCGGCCAGGTGCCCTCGACCCAGCCGACGGTGGCCGGTACGGCTATGGACCCGGCCGCCGCCAGGGCCGCCTGGACGACGACGTCGGGGTTGTCGCCCTCGGCGACGACCCTGAACACCTTGCAGATCAACGGTTCGGGGCCGTCGATGACGATCGAGGTGTTGGACTGCTCTCCGTCCATCACCCGCGCCGACCCGCCGGCGGCCGGGACGACGGCCCCGGGCTGACGGACGCCGCGCAACGCCAGGCCACCCGTACCGCCGACGTCGGCGCCGTCGGTCAGCAAGCCGAGCACGGCCGCGGCGAAGGCCGGGTCGTGCGGGCCGTCGTAGGCGTACCAGGTCGTCCCGTCGGGCTCGTCCACGGCGGCGATCAGCGCACCGGCGGACGCCGGCTGCTCGGCCGGCCGCAGCACGACCGGCACCTGGTAGGTCTCGGTCGGGGTCGACGTCCCGTCGTACGAGACGCCGACCAGGTGCACCCGGACGACGTGGGACGGGGTTCGCTCGACGTCGACGGCGGTGTCGGCGACGACCGTCGCCGGGCGCCCCTTGCCGGCGAACCAGCGCTGGCGCGGCAGCCAGGCCTGCCACATCGCCAGCCGGTCGCTCACGTGGTGCTCCCGTCCGCGGTCAGCCGCAGCCAGAAGAAGTCGCGCGTGCCGAGCGAGATCGGCAGGACGCCGTCGCCGGGTACGGGGTGAAAACCGCTGCCGCCGAACAGGTCTGCCAACCCGTAGCCGCCGTGGTCAGGCAGCCGCAGCCGCGCCGCCTGGGGGGTCTGGGACAGGTTGTTCACGCACAGCACCGTCTCGGGCACCTCGCCGGCGTCGACGTCGGTGTCGAGCACCCGCAGGAAGGCGAGCACGGCGTTGTTGTCCGTCTGCACGTGCAGGTAGCGGCCCAGGCCGAACACGGGGTGCCGCTTGCGGATCGCCAGCATCCCGCGCGTCCAGTGCAGCAGGGACGACCGGGAGGCCAGCTGGGCCTCGACGTTGGCCGTGGCGTAGTGGTGCACGAGCGACTGGATGGTGGGCAAATACAGCTTGCCCGGGTCGGCGCTGGAGAAACCTGCGTTGCGGTCCGGCGTCCACTGCATCGGGGTGCGCACCGAGTCGCGGTCGGGCAGCCAGATGTTGTCGCCCATGCCGATCTCGTCGCCGTAGTACAGGCACGGGCTGCCGGGCAGCGAGAGCAGCAGCGCGTTGATCAGCTCGATCTCGGCGCGCGAGTTGTCGAGCAGCGTCGCCAGTCGGCGCCGGATGCCGATGTTGGCGCGCATCCGGGCGTCGGGGGCGTACCACCCGTACATCGCCGCCCGCTCCTCGGTGGTGACCATCTCGAGGGTGAGCTCGTCGTGGTTGCGCAAGAACGTGCCCCACTGGCCGTGCGAGGGCAGGGCAGGGGTGTCGGCGAGGATCTCGGCGATCGGCAGCGCCGACTCCTCGCGCATCGCGTAGTACAGCCGCGGCATCACCGGGAAGTGGAACGCCATGTGGCACTCGGGCTCGGCGTCGGTGCCGAAGTAGTCGACGACGTCTTGGGGCCACTGGTTGGCCTCGGCCAGCATGATCCGGCGGGGGAACTCGGTGTCGACCATCGCGCGCAGCCGCCGGAGGAAGTCGTGCGTCGCCGGCAGGTTCTCGCAGTTGGTGCCCTCCTCCTCGAACAGGTAGGGGATCGCGTCGAGCCGGAACCCGTCGATGCCGAGCCTCATCCAGAACCGGACGACGTCGAACATCGCCTCCTGGACGGCCGGGTTCTCGAAGTTCAGGTCGGGCTGGTGGCCGAAGAACCGGTGCCAGAAGTACTGGCGCCGCACCGGGTCGAACGTCCAGTTGCTGGTCTCGGTGTCGACGAAGATGATCCGCGCGTCCTGGTACTTCTGGTCGGTGTCGGACCACACGTAGAAGTCGCCGTACGGGCCCGTCGGGTCGGACCGGCTGGCCTGGAACCACGGGTGCTGGTCGCTGGTGTGGTTCATCACCAGGTCGACGATGACCCGAAGGCCCCGGGCGTGGGCCTGGGACACGAGCTCGGTGAAGTCGGGCATGGTGCCGAACTCGGGCAGCACCGAGCAGTAGTCGGACACGTCGTAGCCGCCGTCGCGCAGCGGCGAGGCGTAGAACGGTGGCAGCCACAGGCAGTCGACACCGAGCCACTGCAGGTAGTCCAGCCGACCGATCAGCCCGGTGATGTCACCCGAGCCCGAGCCGTTGGAGTCGTCGAAGGCGCGGATCAGCACCTCGTAGAAGACGGCCTTCTTGTGCCAGCTGGGGTCGTGCCGCAGGCCCGGCGTGCTGAGGTTGAGGCCCTCCATCGCTAGGCCCCCCTCACGTGCACGATGTGGGCGGGTTCGACGTGCGGGTCCAGCCGCACGAACACGTGCTCACCCCAGTGCCACTCGTTGCCGGTCACCAGGTCGTGCGCCACGAACGAGCTGCCCCAGGCCAGGCCGAGGGCGGGCAGGTCGAGGTGGACGGTCGTGGCGCGCACGCCGTGCGGGTCGAGGTTGACGACGACGATCAGCAGGTCGGGGCGTCCGGTCGGCGACTGGGCGGCGGTGAGCCGTCGGCTGTAGGCGATGACCGAGTCGTCGTCGGTCGGGTGGAACACGATGTTGCGCAGGCGCTGCAGCGCCGGGTGGTCGCGCCTGATCTGGTTCAGCCGCGTCAACCACGGTGCGATGCTGCGGCCCTCGCGCTCGGCGCCCGCCCAGTCGCGGGCCTTGAACTCGTACTTCTCGTTGTCGATCTGCTCCTCGACGCCGGGGCGCGCGACGTTCTCGACCAGCTCGTAACCCGAGTAGATGCCCCACGTCGGGGCCATCGTCGCGGCCAGCGCCGCACGCAGCCGGAAGGCCGCGCGCCCGCCGTACTGCATCGTCGGCGTGAGGATGTCGTGCGTCGTCGGCCAGAAGCTGGGGCGCATGTAGTCGGCGCTGTCGCCGGACAGCTCGGTGAGGTACTCGGTGAGCTCGGCCTTGGTGTTGCGCCAGGTGAAGTACGTGTACGACTGGTGGAAACCGGCCTTGGCCAGGGTGTGCATCATCGCCGGCCGGGTGAAGGCCTCGGCCAGGAAGACCACCTCGGGGTGGCGCGCTGCGACCTGGGCGATCAGCCACTCCCAGAACTGCACCGGCTTGGTGTGCGGGTTGTCGACCCGGAACAGCGTGACCCCGTGCTCGACCCACAGCAGCACCACGCGCAGCACCTCGGCGTAGATCCCCGCCGGGTCGTTGTCGAAGTTCACCGGGTAGATGTCCTGGTACTTCTTGGGCGGGTTCTCGGCGTAGGCGATGGTGCCGTCGGACGTGGTGGTGAACCACTCGGGGTGCGCGGTGACCCACGGGTGGTCGGGCGAGCACTGCAGCGCGAGGTCGAGCGCGACCTCCAGGCCGAGGCGTCGGGCCTCGGCGACGAGGGCGTCGAAGTCCTCGAACGTGCCCAGGGTGGGCTCGATGGCGTCGTGCCCGCCGTCGGCCGACCCGATCGCGTACGGCGACCCCGGGTCCTGGGGCCGTGGGTCCAGGGTGTTGTTTCGGCCTTTGCGGTTCGTCGTCCCGATCGGGTGCACCGGGGTGAGGTAGGCGACGTCGAAGCCCATGGCCGCGATGGCCTCCAGCCGCCGGGCCGCGGTGCGCAGCGTCCCGCTCGTCCACGTGTCGGTGCGCTCGTCGTACGTCGCGCCCTCGGACCGCGGGAAGAACTCGTACCAGGCGCCGACCAGGGCCCGCTGGCGCTGCACGCGCAGCGCCAGCTCGGCGCTCGGGCTGACCATCTCGCGCACCGGGATCGCGGCCAGGGCCGAGTGGACAGCGGCCGACGTCCCGGCGGCCAGCCGCGCCTGCGCCGGCCGCGAGGTGTCGCGCAGCCCCACCACGGCCTCGGCGAGGACGCGCTCGTGCGCGGGTGACCGGCCCGGCGTGGCACCCGCGGACTCCAGCAGCAGGGCGCCCTCGGCGAGCATCAGCTCGGTGTCGACGTCGGCGGCGACCTTCAGGACGGCATCGTGCGCCCACGTGCTGTAGGGGTCGGACCACCCCTCGACGCGGAAGGTCCACTCACCCTCGGCGTCCGGCACCAGGTCGGCGCCCCACAGGTCCAGCCCCGGCTCGAGGCAGGTCATCTGCACGGGCGCCCGCAGGACGCCGTCCGGTCCGGTGAGCACCGCCGTCGCGCTGACCGCGTCGTGGCCTTCGCGGAAGACGGTGGCCCGTACGGGCACCGCCTCACCGACGACGCACCGCGCTGGCCACCGACCGGAGTCGACGACGGGGGACACAGCCAGGACGGGGATGCGACCGATCACCGCAGGGACGCTACCGACTGCGGGGTGCCCAGCGCACACCAAGACCATCGGGACCGCGCCGCCGTCTGCAAGTCCTTGCACAGGGTGCAAAAGAACGGCGGACAGCGACCACGGGAGGTCGCGGGGGCCACTACGATCACGATCGTGAGAGCGATCCGACGCTTCAGCGTCCGCACCGTCCTGCCCGCGCCCATCGCCGCCCTCGGCGAGCTCGCGAGCAACCTGCGCTGGTCGTGGCACCCCCCGACCCACGACCTGTTCTCGGGTCTGGACCCCCAGCTGTGGACGAGGGTCCGCCACGACCCGGTCGCCCTGCTCGGGGCGCTGTCCAGCGTGCAGCTCGCCGCTCTGGCCGCGGACCCCGGGCTCGTGGCTCGCGTCGATGCGCTGTCCGCCGACCTGCAGCGCTACCTCGAGCAGCCGCGCTGGTACCAGACGTACGCGCAGGAGCAGGGCGAGGCCGGTGTGCCGCGCTCGATCGCCTACTTCTCGGCCGAGTTCGGCATCACGGCGGTGCTGCCGCAGTACTCCGGCGGCCTCGGCATCCTGGCCGGCGACCACCTCAAGGCCGCGTCCGACCTCGGTGCCCCGATCGTCGGCGTCGGCCTGTTCTACAAGACCGGGTACTTCAAGCAGTCGCTCTCGCGCGAGGGCTGGCAGCAGGAGAACTACCCGGTGCTGGACCCCGACGGCCTGCCGCTCGCGCTGCTGCGCGAGGCCGACGGCTCGCCGGCCGAGGTGGTCGTCGGGCTGCCCGGCGGACGCCGGCTCGCGGCCCACGTCTGGCGAGCGCAGGTCGGCCGCGTGCCGCTGCTGCTGCTGGACTCCGACGTCGAGGCCAACGACGAGGGCGCCCGCACCATCACCGACCGGCTGTACGGCGGCAGCGGCGACCACCGGCTGCAGCAGGAGATGCTGCTCGGCATCGGGGGCGTGCGGGCGCTGCGGCTGTGGTCGCGACTGTCGGGTGCGCCGGTGCCGGACGTCTACCACTGCAACGAGGGCCACGCCGGGCTGATGGGTGTCGAGCGCATCCGCGAGCTGGTGCAGGGCGAGGGCATGACCTTCGCCGAGTCCCTCGAGGCCGTGCGCGCCGCGACCGTGTTCACCACGCACACGCCGGTCCCCGCCGGCATCGACCGGTTCGGCTCGGACCAGATCCGCACCTACCTCGGCGGCGACAACGCGGACGAGGGCATCACGGTCGAGCAGATCATGGCGCTGGGTGCCGAGGACTACCCCGGCGGCGAGGCCGGCATCTTCAACATGGCGGTCATGGGCCTGCGCCTGGGCCAGCGCGCGAACGCCGTGTCGCAGCTGCACGGCGAGGTCAGCCGCCACATGTTCGACGGCCTGTGGCCGGGCTTCGACGACCGCGAGGTGCCGATCGCCTCGATCACCAACGGCGTGCACGCCCCCACCTGGGTCGACCGGCGGATGTTCGAGCTGGTCGACACCCCCCTCGGCACCGACGCGCTGGACGAGAAGGCGGCCTGGGGGCAGGTCGCCCAGGTGCCGGTCGACGCCGTCTGGGCGGTGCGGCGGCAGATGCGCGAGCAGCTGGTGGTCGAGGCGCGCCGGCGGTTGCGCTCGTCCTGGCTCAAGCGCGGCGCCAGCAGGGCCGAGCTGGGCTGGACCGAGACGGTGCTGGACCCCGACGTCCTGACCATCGGGTTCGCCCGCCGGGTGCCGACGTACAAGCGCCTGACGCTGATGCTGCGCGACCCCGACCGGCTCAAGGCGCTGCTGCTGCACCCGACCCGCCCCGTCCAGCTGATCATCGCCGGCAAGTCCCACCCCGCCGACGACAAGGGCAAGTCCCTGATCCAGGCGATGGTGCGGTTCGCCGACGACCCCGCGGTGCGGCACCGGATCGTCTTCTTGCCCAACTACGACATCGCGATGGCGCAGTACCTCTACCCCGGCTGCGACGTGTGGCTGAACAACCCGCTGCGCCCGTTCGAGGCGTGCGGGACGTCGGGCATGAAGTCGGCGCTGAACGGTGGGCTCAACCTCTCGATCCTGGACGGCTGGTGGGACGAGTGGTTCGACGGCGAGAACGGCTGGGCGATCCCCACCGCCGACGGCGTCGAGGACCCTGAGCACCGCGACGACCTCGAGGCGGCGGCGCTGTACGACCTGATCGAGGGCCAGGTGGCGCCGCGCTTCTACGACCGCGACGAGGCGGGCCTGCCCGGTCGCTGGCTCGAGATGGTCAGCCACACCCTGCAGACGCTCGGGCCGAAGGTGCTGGCCAGCCGGATGGTCACCGACTACGTCGAGCAGCTCTACACGCCGGCCGCCCGGGCCGGGTGGGGGCTGAACGGCGCCGGCTACCCCGGTGCCCGCGACCTGGCCGCGTGGAAGGCCAGGCTGCGGGTCGCCTGGCCCGCCGTCCGCGTCGACCACGTCGAGTCCTCGGGCGTCAGCGACGCACCGCAGGTCGGTGACGTGCTCTCGGTGCGGGCGTTCGTCTCGCTGGACGCCCTGGCCACCGACGACGTGCGGGTGCAGGTCGTGCACGGCCGCGTGTCAGACACCGACGAGCTCGCCGACACCGAGTCGGTCGACCTCGTGCACGCCGAGACCTACGAGGGTGGTCGCCACCGGTTCGAGGGCGACCTGCGGCTGTCCCGCACGGGGGCGTTCGGGTACACGGTGCGCGTGCTGCCCGCCCACGCGGGCCTGGCGACGTCCGCCGAGCTCGGGCTGGTCGCCAACGCCTGAGTGCGGCGGGGGCCTCAGGTCGGGCGCCCGGTCTGCCGATCCGCACCTGTGCCCGACGACCGACCCGTGCCCCGACCCGGCCTCCGGGGTCTGCTGCCGCTCGGGGCGGCTCTGGTGCTGCTGGTTCCCACCTACCTGCTGACCCTGACCGGGGGATCGCAGCCGGTGGCCGCTGTGCTCTCGGCCCTCGGGGGTGTCGGGGTGCTCGCCGTGGCCGCACTGGCCCGACGCCGCACCGGCGGCATCGGGCCCGGCCAGTGCGAGCTGCTGGCGGGGATCGGCGTCGGGGTGGCCGTCGTCGCTCTCGCGAGCGCGCGGACGCCGCAGAGCTCACTGGGGCTGATGGCGGCGCTGGTCGTCCTGGGCGGTCTAGGGCGCGGCACCGGTTTCGTGCGGCGCTGGACGGCGGTGGGTGTGGGTGGCGGCGTCCTGTGCGCGCTCACCCGCCTGCCGACCGGCCTCGGGCTGCGGGTGGCCGTGGCGCTCGCCGTCGTGGGCGGCCTGGCCCTCGGGCTGCACCGGGCGCGCCGGTCGGCCGAGGGCCGGCTGCACGACCAGGTGGAGACGCTGGCCCGGTCGCAGGCGGCCCTCGCCGACTCCGAGCTGCATTACCGCAACCTGTTCGACCACAGTCCGATGGGGGTGGGGATGGCCGACCACCGGGGCGTCTTCGTCGCCGTGAACGAGGCGATGGGGGTCATCCTCGGGCGCGACCCGGCCGACGTCGTCGGACGCACCTCGGTCGACTACACCCACCCCGACGACTGTCACCTCGTCGCGCGCGCCCGGCTGGTGGACGGCGAGCCGGTGGTGCGCCGGGTGCGCAAGCGGATCCTGCGGCCCACCGGTCAGGTGCGGTGGATCGAGGTGACCGGCAGCACGATGGTCGGCGCCGACGGACTGGCGTGGACCGTGGGGCACATGTGGGACGTGACGCACGAGGTGGAGGCCGCGAGCCTGCTGGCCACGGCTCAGCGGGACGTCGCGAACCTCGCCGACGTCGTGCGCCGGATGCACTCCGGGGACGACGTGCGCTCGGCGATCGTGAGCGCGGCCCAGGGTGTCGCCGGCGCCCTCAGCGCCGTCCTGCTCGAGCACGACGGCGCCGAGCACCTCGTGGTCAGCGCCCAGACCGGGGCCGAGCGGCTCGTCGGGGTGCGGGTGCCGGCGGCGGGTGCCACCGCAGCCGGGCACGTGTGGCGCACCGGAACGCCCCTGTTCGTGGCCGACCCGGTCGGCCACCCGCTGGTCTCGCCCGAGCTGCTGGACGTCGTCGGTGGGCGCTCGCTGATGTGGCAGCCGGTGTCGGTCGCGGGCCAGGTGCTGGCGGTGCTCGTCGTCGCCTGGCCGCACCGCGTCGCCGACCTGGACGACCGGGTCGCGCGCTCGGTGCAGGTGCTGGCCGACGAGGCCGCGCTCGCCCTGCAGCGCGAGTCGATGATCCGCTCGCTCGAGTCGATGGCGGCCACCGACCCGCTGACCGGGCTGGCCAACCGCCGCGCGTGGGACCAGCGCCTGGCGGCGGCCATGGCGGGGGCGCAGCGCACGGGATCGCCGCTGACGGTGGCGCTGGTCGACGTCGACCACTTCAAGGCCTTCAACGACCAGCACGGCCACGGTGAGGGTGACGCGATCCTGCGGGTCTTCGCCGACGTCGCGGGCGCGACCGTGCGCGGCGCGGACCTGCTGGCCCGCTGGGGCGGCGAGGAGTTCGCCCTGATGCTGGCCGACTGCGCGTCCGGCGCGGACGCGCTCGCTGCCGTCGACCGGGTCCGCACGAGCATGCCGGGCCCGACGACCTGCTCGGCTGGCGTCGCCACCTGGGACGGTGTCGAGACGGCGCAGCAGCTGATGATGCGCGCCGACAGCGCCCTCTACGCAGCCAAGAGCGCGGGCCGTGACCGCGCCGTTGGCGCCCCGTCGACGGCGACGGCGCCCGCCCAGCGGGCCCTCACGGGCTGGGGCGACGCACCTGCAGCACCTGCATCGAGCCAGCGCTGACGGCCAGGGTGGTGCAGGACTCCCACTCGCCGACCCGCGGCCGCTCGTCGGCGCTGTCCCACAGCAGCCGGTAGGCACCGGCCCACGGCGCGGCCGGCAGGACGACGCGGCCCGGGGTGGCCGCCCCGTGCACGACGACCAGGACGCCCGCGTCCGGCTCGAGCGCGCCGTCCGCGCCGACGGCGCCGTCCACCAGGGCGAGCAGCGTGCGGGTCGAGGGGTCGCTCCAGCGCCCCTCGTCCATCAGGGTCCCGTCGGCGGCGAACCAGGCCAGGTCGGTCGTGCCGTCGGCGTGCCGGGGTCGACCCGAGAAGAAGCCGGTCTGGCACAGCACCGGGTGCTCACGGCGCAGGCGCACCAGGTGGGACGTCGTCGCCAGCAGGTCGCGCTGCCAGTCGGCGAGGTCCCAGTCGACCCACGACACCTCGTCGTCGCGGCAGTAGGCGTTGTTGTTGCCCCGCTGGGTGCGCCCCATCTCGTCGCCCGCCGTGATCATCGGCACGCCGGTCGCCAGCAGCACCGTGCCGAGCAGGTTGCGGATCGAGCGCCGCCGCGCGGCCAGCACCGCGGCGTCGTCGGTGGACCCCTCGACGCCGTGGTTGGCCGTGCGGTTGTCCCCGTGCCCGTCGCGGTTGCCCTCGCCGTTGCCGAGGTTGTGCTTGTGCTCGTACGCCGTGGCGTCGGCGAGGGTGAACCCGTCATGGGCCGCGACGAAGTTCACCGACGCGAGCGGGCCGCGGTCGCGCCGGCCGAAAAGGTCCTGCGAGCCGGTCAGGCGGGTGGCGAGCTCGCGCACCCCGTGGCCGGTCTCGCCGCGCCGCTCACGCGCGGCGTCGGCGAGCCAGAACGTGCGGACGGCGTCCCGGAAGCGGTCGTTCCACTCGGCCAGCGGCGGGGGGAACTGGCCGGTGCGCCAGCCGTGCGCGCCGACGTCCCACGGCTCGACGACCAGCTTGACCCGCGAGAGCACCGGGTCGCAGCGCAGCGCCACCAGGAAGGGGTGGTCGGGGTCGTAGCCGTCGTCGCGGCCGCGGGCGAGCGCGGTGGCCAGGTCGAAGCGGAACCCGTCCACGTGCACCTGCTCGACCCAGTAGCGCAGCGAGTCCAGGGCCTGCTGCACGACCCGGGGGTGACGGAAGTCCAGCGTGTTGCCGCAGCCGGTGACGTCGACGTCACGGCCCTGACCGTCCAGGCGGTAGTAGGCGCGGTTGTCCAGCCCGCGCCACGACAGCGTCGCGCCGTCCCGCCCCTGCTCGCAGGTGTGGTTGTAGACGACGTCCAGGATCACCTCGAGCCCGGCGGCGTGCAGGTCGCGCACCATGGTCTTGACCTCGGCCAGCACGCCCGCCGGGTCGTGCACCGAGGCGTAGGCGGCGTGCGGGGCGAAGAAGCCCAGCGTGTTGTACCCCCAGTAGTTCACCAGGCCGCGACGCACCAGCGCCGGCTCGTGGGTGAACGCGTGCACGGGCAGCAGCTCGACCGCGGTGACGCCCAGGTCGACCAGGTGGGCGACCGTCGCGGGGTGAGCCAGCCCGGCGAACGTGCCGCGCAGGTGCTCGGGGACGCCGGGCAGGGTGCGGGTGAGCCCGCGCACGTGGGCTTCGTAGACGACCGTCTCGGCCCATGAGCGGCGGGGCGCTGTGTCGTGCCCCCAGTCGAAGTCGTCGGCCAGCACCACGGCCAGCGGCACGTACGGCGCGGAGTCGCGGTCGTCGCGCAGCTCGTCGTCGCCGTGCAGGTTGGCTCCGACGACGTGGCCGAAGACCTCCGGGCGCCAGGTGACCTCGCCGGCCAGCCCACGGGCGTAGGGGTCGACCAGCAGCTTGGCCGCGTTGTGCCGCAGGCCGGTGCCCGGGTCCCAGGCGCCGTGCACCCGCAAGCCGTACCGCTGGCCGGCCCCCATGCCCGGGACGTGCCCATGGTGGACGCCGTGGGTGCGCTGGGTCAGCGTGATCCGCCGCTCGGCCCGGTCCGGACCCTCGCCGTCGACCAGGCACAGCTCGACGGCGTCGGCGTGACCGGCGTACACGGCGACATCGGCGCCGCCGTCGCGCAGGGTGACCCCCAAGGGGGGCGGCTGGTCCAGGGTGCGGTCGGCGGCCGTGATCACGCGGGCCAGTGTGACGCACGGCCCGCGTCGGATGTCGTCGGTCGTCGCCGAATGCCTGCGGGCGACTACCGTTGGGGCATGACCGATCCGACGGCACTGCCGGACTTTCCACCACCCACCGACGAGCACCCACTGCGGGGCCGCGTGCTCGACGTCCTGATCGACGAGGGCTACCGGCCCGACATCGACGGCGACGGCGACGTGGCGGTCAAGGTGCAGGGCCAGCAGCTCTACCTGCGGTGCACCGAGGGCGCGGTCACGATCCTGCGGGTCTTCGGCCAGTGGCGCCTGGACGAGGACGTCGCCGGCGACGAGCTGGCCCGGCTGCGGGCCTGCAACTCGGTGACCGGCCGGCTCTCGGTGGCCAAGACCACGCTCGGTGGCGACATCCTGGTGGCCAGCGCCGAGCACGTCGTCACCACGGACACCGGCCTGAAGTCCATCGTCGGCACCTCGCTCGAGCTGGTGCTGACGGCGGTCAACCTGTGGCACGAGGCCCTGGCCCAGATCACCGGCCAGCCCGCCAGCCAGTCCGACGGCCAGTCCGACGGCGATCAGTCGGACGCCGGGGGCGACCGTGGCTGACACGGCCGCATCCGACCCCGCCGCATCCGACCCCGCCGCATCCGACCCCGCCGCATCCGACCCCGCCGGGCGCTGGGTGGCGCTGCAGGTCGCGGACGGCATCGGGACGATCGCCCTGACGCGGCCCCCGATGAACGCGCTGGACGCCGCGATGCAGGACCAGCTGCGCGAGGTGGCGCTGGAGGCGGGCGAGCGGGACGACGTGGCCGCGGTCGTCGTCTACGGCGGCGAGAAGGTCTTCGCCGCCGGCGCCGACATCAAGCAGATGCAGGCGATGTCCTACGCCGACATGGTGCACCGCTCGGGGCTGCTGCAGGCCTCGTTCACGGCCCTCGCGCGGGTGCCGAAGCCGACGGTGGCGGCGATCACCGGGTACGCGCTCGGCGGCGGCCTCGAGCTCGCCCTGTCGTGCGACTTCCGGGTGTGCGGTGAGAACGCCAAGGTGGGCCAGCCCGAGATCCTGCTCGGCATCATCCCCGGCGCGGGCGGCACCCAGCGGCTCGCGCGGCTGGTGGGCCCGGCCCGGGCCAAGGACCTGATCTTCTCCGGTCGCTTCGTCGACGCCGCCGAGGCGCTCGCGATCGGCCTGGTCGACCGGGTCGTGCCCGCCGACCAGGTGCTCGCCGCGGCGCTGGAGCTGGTCGGCCGGTATGTCGGCGGCCCGGCGCTGGCGCTGCGCGCGGCCAAGGAGGCCATCGACCGCGGGCTGGACGTCGACCTCGAGACCGGGCTGCAGCTCGAGCGGCTGCAGTTTGCGGGCCTGTTCGCCACCGACGACCGGGCCAGCGGGATGGCCTCGTTCGTCGAGCACGGCCCGGGCAAGGCCCGGTTCACCGGTCGCTGAGTCGACCGCTGAGCCCGTTCGCGCCGGGTGCTGGGCGAGAACCGGTTACCGGCGGGTAACCTCAATCCAGGTCTAGCTGAGGAGAACGACGTGAACATCGTGGTCTGCGTGAAGTACGTCCCGGACGCCCAGGGCGAGCGCGGGTTCGAGGCCGGTGACAGCACGACCGACCGCGAGGGCGTCGAGGGCCGGCTGTCCGAGCTCGACGAGTACGCCGTCGAGGAGGCGCTGAAGATCGTCGAGGCGGGCGAGGGCGAGGTCACGGTGCTGACCATGGGCCCGGCGGGCGCGGCGGACGCGATCAAGAAGGCCCTGCAGATGGGCGCTCACGCCGGGGTGCACGTCAGCGACGAGGCGATCGCCGGGTCGGACGCCATCGCGACCTCGCTGGTGCTCGCGAAGGCGGTGGCCAAGATCGGCGAGACGACCTCCGTCGACCTCGTGCTCACCGGCATGGCCTCGACGGACGCGGTGATGAGCGTGGTGCCGGCGATGCTCGCCGAGCGCCTCGGGCTGCCGCAGGTGACCTACGCGTCCGAGCTGTCGGTCGACGGCTCGGTCGTGACGATCCGTCGCGACGGCGACGCCTCGACCCAGACCATCACGTCCTCGCTGCCGGCCCTGGTCAGCGTCACCGACCAGATCAACGAGCCGCGGTACCCCTCGTTCAAGGGGATCATGTCGGCGAAGAAGAAGCCCGTGGCCACCTGGGGGATCGCCGACCTCGGCATCGACCCCGCCCAGGTCGGCCTCGGCGCGGCCTGGACGGCCGTCGAGGCCGTCACCGCCCGCCCGCCGCGCGCGGCGGGCGGGGTGGTCAAGGGCGAGGGCGACGGCGGGCGCAAGCTCGCCCAGGACCTCGGCGGTCACAAGCGCGC
>JACMOY010000299.1 GCA_014377795.1 Actinomycetota bacterium
GTGACCGAGTCGTGGCAGTTCCTGCCCGAGGGCCTGGCCATGTTCGCCGAGAAGTACGGCGCCGACGCGCCGGCTCAGATCGAGGACCGCACCCGAGCGGCTCACGCCGGCATCGCCGCGACACTGGCGGCGATCGTGGCGATCGCCGCGTCGGGTCAGCTCGCGACGTAGACGGTGCTGGCCGACGTCCCGCCGGTGAGGAAGTTCGCGAACCGCACCTCGTCAGCGCGGGCGCGGTCGAACACCCCCGAGAGCACGGACAGGAACTGCGCGTCCGGGTCGCCGTCGGCCCACAGTGCGAACACCCCGCCCGGGTGCAGCAACCGGGTGAGGCGGCGCAGCCCCGCGTCGGTGTAGAACGCCGCGTGACTGGGGTGCAGCACCTGGCGCGGCGAGTGGTCGACGTCGAGCAGCACCGCGTCGAACCGCCGACCGGCCTGGTGCGGGTCGAAGCCGTCGCCGGCCGCCATCGCGAAGAAGTCGCCGTTCACGTACCGCGCGCGGGGGTCGGCGGTGAGCTCGACCGCCCCGGGCACGAGCCCCCGCTGGTGCCAGTCGATGACGTCGGGCAGCGCCTCGACGACGATCATCGACCGCACCCGGGGGTCGGGCAGCGCCGCTCGGGCGGTGCAGCCGAGACCGAGACCGCCCACGACGACGTCCAGGTCGGTGCCCGGGGTGTCGGCCAGCCCGCGGTGGGCGAGCTCGACCTCGGCGACCGTGAACAGGCTCGACATCAAGAACTCGTCGCCGAGCTTGACCTCGTACACGTCGACGAGCAGCGTCGGCTCGAGCCGACGGCGCAGGCTGATCGCCCCCATCGGCGTCGGGGCCCAGGCGAGCTCCTCGAACCGGGCGCTCACGCGAGTACCGCACCGTCGACGTACACCCAGCGGTCGCGGCGGCGCTCGAACCGGCTGGTCTCGTGCAGCGTGCCCGCGCCGTCCGGCCCGGAGTAGGCGGCCTCGAACTCGACTGTGCCGCGGTCGTCGTCCGCGCCTCCGGCCACGGCCTGCAGCACGCGCAGGCCCGTCCAGGTGAGGCCGGGGGAGGGTGCGAGGTCGTCCGGCCGGGTGCGCGGGTGCCAGGTGCGGGCGAGGTGCTCGGTACGGCCGAGGGCGTACGCCGAGTAGCGCGAGCGCATCAGCTGCTCGGCCGTGGTGGCGGGTTCGCCGTCGTGCACCGGTCCGCAGCAGGCGGCGTAGTGGTCGCCGGTGCCGCACGGGCACACTGCGAGCAGGCCGGTCACGGGTGCACTGTGCCACGCGCACGGGCGAGCACCTCGGCGGCCTCGGTGCGGGCCCGGGCCGCGCGGGTGCCGACCCGGGCCAGGGCCGACGCGTCACCGACGCGGACCATCGCGGCGCCCTCGGCGGCCGCGGCGACCTCGGCGCCGAGCCGGGTCAGGCGGTGGTGCAGGTCGGCGTGCGCGCCGCCTGGGCCGGCCGGCACGTCCAGCCCGCTGCTCGGTGCCGCTGCCTGGGCCGCCGCGCAGGCCGCCCGGCCGTCGGCGACAGCTGCCGCGAGCAGCGCGAACGCGGCCTCGAGCTCGTCCCGGCCGGTGCCGGCCGGGACGGCACCGGCCACCTTCTCGTAGCTGCGCAGCGCCCGGGCCAGCCGGTCAGCGGCGGCGCGCCACACGCCGTCCCCGAGGTCCGTAGCCGAGGTGGGTGCTGACGGACGGCGAGACCACCAGCGGGCCGACACCACGCCTACAGGTACTGCCCCGTGCCGTGCGGCTGCTGGCCCGTCGGCGGCGGTAGGGCCGGCACGCCCTGGCCCGGCGGCAGAGCCCGTCGCATCTGCTCCAGCTGGGTGCGGGCCGCCATCTGCTGGGCGAACAGCGCGGTCTGGATGCCGTGGAACAGCCCCTCGAGCCAGCCCACGAGCTGGGCCTGGGCGATCCGCAGCTCGGCGTCCGAGGGGGTGGCGGCGCCGTCGAAGGGCAGCGCGATCCGGCGCAGCTCCTCGACCAGCTCGGGCGCCAGGCCCTGCTCGAGCTCGACCAGCGAACGCTCGTGGATCTGGGCCAACCGCGCCCGGCCGGCGTCGTCCAGCGGCGCCGAGCGCACCTCCTCGAGCAGCTGCTTGATCATGGCGCCGATCCGCATCACCTTGGCCGGCTGCTCGACCAGCTCGGCGGGGTTGCGCTCGACGCCGTCGCCGTCGGGGTGGTTCGGCGCGACGCCCATGCCGTCCTGCGTGACGACGACGAAGCGCCCGCTCTCGCCCTGCTGGTCTGCGCTCGGCTGGCTCATGCCCCCATCCTGCCCGGATCCACGCCCAGGTGCTCGAGTGCGGCGTCGACCAGGGCGGCGGTCGCGGCCCGGGTGCCCGGCGGTGTCCGGACGACGGCGCGCGGGTCACCGCCGTGCAGCACGACGTAGTCGGCCTCCTCGTGCACCCACCGGGTCACGACGTCGGGCGTCGCCTCGGGGTGGAACTGCCAGGCCACGACCCCACCGGCGCCGTCGGCCGGGTCGACCGCGAACCCCTGCGGGCCCAGCGGGCTGGTGCCGAGCAGCCGCGCGCCGGGCGGCACCGTGAACACGTCGGAGTGGAACTGCAGCCACGGGCCGGTGGGGCACAGCCGATCGTCCAGCGAGGTGACGTCGAACCAGCCGACCTCGCCGCGCTCGACCGGTCGCACCGTGCCGCCCAGCGCGTGCGCGATCAGCTGCGCGCCGTAGCAGATGCCGATCACCGGCACGCCCCGGCCGAGGTGGTCGCGCACCAGCGCGGCCTCCGTCTCGACGGCCTCGCTGCGGGTCGGGTCGTGGACGGCGTCCGCCGATCCCAGCAGCAGCACCAGGTCGGACGTCGGCACCGGGCCGCCGTCACCGCGATGCCGCACGAGCAGCCGGGCTCCCCGATCAACCAGACGCTCGCCGACCCAGCCCGGGTCGTCGTCCCCGGCGTCGGCGATCACGAGCACGCGCAGGGTCATCTCCCTATCCCATCAGCCCGGGTGCCGGGCCGCTGCGGCCGCCCGGCGCAGCGCCACCAGCTCGGCCCGCGCGCGAGCGGCGATCCGTCGTCGACGCTCGCGCGCAGTGCGCTGCGGACTCACGCGTGTGGTTGCAGAGCCGGGCACGGCTGCCCCTTCGCCGGGGCCAGCAGCTCGACGTGCCACGGCTCGTCGGCGTACCGACGACACAGGCCGTAGCGCACGCCGTGCTGCTCCAGCCACGCCGCTGCTGCCGGCGGGCCGACGTCGACCGCGCCACCGCGCACGTGCTCGGACTCGCCCGGCGGCAGCACCCAGCGCCGGGCCTCGGCCGCGCTGCCGTACGTGGCGA
>JACMOY010000300.1 GCA_014377795.1 Actinomycetota bacterium
CACTACCGGCAGCCACGGGAGATCCAGGCCCGCGTCGTCCTGCAGATCCAGGCCGACCGGATGCTGGGCCTGCCCAAGCGGCCCGCCCCGCGAGTGGTCAACCTACCTTGATCATCACGGCGACCACCCGGTCGAGGTAGGCGTCGACCGCGCGCTCGTCGTACGCGCGCGAGCCACGTCGCATGCGAAACACTCTGTCGCGCAACGCGTCCACGGCCAGCGCGCGGTCGCCGTCGAAGTAGTCGGCGGCCTGGTCGCACAGCTCGTCGACCTCGGCGACGTCGTACCCGGTGCCCCAGCCGCTCGCGCGGGCGAACCGGTCGCCGTGCTGGCGGGCCAGCCGGCCGCGCAGCACCTGCGCCTGACCGGTGACCGCGGTGAGGTACCCGCGCTCGCCGAGGTCGGCCATGGCCCGCTCGCGCTCGGCCCGGGCCAGGTCGTCCTCGACGCGGTCGAGCATCTCGTCGACGGCGTTGATGCGGTAGGCGCCGCGCACCAGGTCGAACCCGACGGTGCGCACCTCGGCGGCGCCGACGCGCTCACCGAGCACCTGGGTGAAGAAGGCGTCGACCTGGCCCACCCGGTAGCCCTTGGCCAGCCGCGACGCTCGAGGGAAGGTCTGCTGCACAGGCACGTTCTTACACCACGGACGGGCCGGCGGCAGCGACCTCGACGTTGACACCGACCGCCTCATACGTGCCCATGGCTCGTGCATCGCGCGTCGCGAGGGTGCATCCGTGCTCGGCTGCGGTCAAGGCCACCAGCGCGTCGTACACCGACCCGCCCGCCACGCCGAGATCGGCCATGGTGCCGGCGAGCGCACGCGCGGCCCGTTCCCCCAGGATGAGTGGAGGCGCAAAACGCTCGCTGAGCAGACGCGCAGCATCCTGGGGAGTCAAGCGGACATCGCCGGGCAGCCTGGTCAAGACCGAGTAGGTCTCGACCAGAGCATGGCCACTGAGTGCCACTTCTCGCCCGTCCCACCACGTCACGACGGCTGCATGGGCCTGATGTGTCGACACCAGCAAGGGGATGGCGACACTGGTGTCCAGGGCGAGCAGACCCATTACCTGCGCGCGGAGTCGATCAGGTGGAAGACGACATCGTCATCGATGACAGTCTCCCCCGCGGCGACGAGCACCCCAGCCTCCTCGACCAGGCGGGCGGTGCGCCCGGAGGGCACGAGCTGGAGTCCGCCGCCGTAGCGGCTGATGTCGACTTTGGTTCCCGGTGCGAGCCCGAGCGCGTCGCGCAGCGCCTTGGGAACGACGACGCGTCCGACAGAGTCCACGATGGCTTCCATTGGGATGACGCTACCAGTCGTTTCCCAGACGGGCCTAGGTCTCGGACGGCCCGACCGCTGCGAGCTGGCCGCAGGCCCCGTCGATCTCCTGCCCGCGGGTGTCGCGAATCGTGGTGGGGATGCCCCTGGCCTCCAGCGCCGCGACGAACGCGCGCTCGACCTTGGGGTCGCTCGCGGTCCACTTGCTGCCGGGCGTGGGGTTCAGCGGGATGGGGTTGACGTGCACCCACCCGCGACCGCGGACGTTGAGCAGCTTGCCGAGCTGGTCGGCCCGCCACGCCTGGTCGTTGATGTCCTTGATCAGGGCGTACTCGATGCTCACCCGCCGCCCGGTGGTGTCGAAGTACCGGCGGGCGGCGTCCAGCGCCTCGGCCACCGACCACCGGGTGTTGATCGGCACCAGCTCGTTGCGCAGCTCGTCGTCGGGGGCGTGCAGGCTCAGCGCCAACGTCACCGGAATGCCCTCGGCGGCCAGCTTGTCGATCGCCGGCACGAGCCCGACGGTCGACATCGTGATGCCGCGCGCCGACATGCCCAGGCCGTCCGGCGTGGGGTCGGTCAGCCGCCGGATCGCCCCGATGGCGGCCTTGTAGTTGGCCAGCGCCTCGCCCATACCCATGAACACGACGTTGCTCACCCGTGCCGGCGAGTCCTCACGGCCGCCCGCCACCTCACCGCGGGCCAGCGCCCGAGCACCGGCCATGACCTGCTCGACGATCTCACCGGCCGACATGTTGCGGGTCAGCCCGGCCTGGCCGGTGGCGCAGAACGGGCAGTTCATCCCGCAGCCCGCCTGGCTCGACACGCACATCGTGACCCGGCCGGGGTAGCGCATCAGCACGCTCTCGACCAGGGCGCCGTCAAACAGCCGCCACAGGGTCTTGACGGTCGTGCCCTGGTCGGCCGTCCGCTGGTTGACCGGAGTCAGCAAGGTGGGCAGCAGCCCGGCCACCAGCTCGTCACGGCCCGCCGCCGGCAGGTCGGTCATCGTGGCCGGGTCGTCCACCAGTCGCTCGAAGTAGTGCGTCGACAGCTGCCTGGCCCGAAACGCCGGCAGTCCCAGCTCGCGCACCACGTCGGCACGCTCGGACGGCGAGAGGTCGGCCAGGTGCCGCGGCGGCCGGGCGCGGCGCGGGGGCGTGAAGGTGAGCTGCCCCGGTGTCGGGCCGGCGGGCGGGGAGGTCGTCATGTCCGGATGATTCTCCCACGCCTCACGCGTCGGGGAGGGCGCCGATCGTCAGCACCACGTTCGCGAAGTGGCGGCTGTGGCCGGTGGCGATGAGCACCGCGAGGTTCGCGCTGCGGGCGGCCGCGACGAACGGCTCGCGCTGCAGCCGCTGGTACGGCACGCCGTCCAGCATGGCGGCGAACCCGGTGACCGCCGGTGAGTCCGCGCCGTCCGGACCGACCATCGACGAGGCGGCTTCGACCGGGATCGCGTCCAGCCCCACCTCCAGCACCTGGTCGGCGGTCAGCAGACCCGGCCGCAGGTTCAGGTGCACGCGTTCCGCCGCGGGATGGCCGCCGGTGGAGTGCGCGTAGTTGCTGTCGGCGATCAGCACGGTCGAGCCGTGACCGGCCCGGCCCAGGGCCTCGAGCAGCTGCGGGTGGGTCAGTCGGAAGCGCATCATCTGACCGACCCTAGACGAGCAGGTGCAGCACCAGGTAGGCCACGGGGGCGCTGAGCAGCAGCGAGTCCAGCCGGTCCATGACCCCGCCGTGCCCGGGCAGGATCGAGCCCATGTCCTTGATGCCGAGGTCGCGCTTGAGCATCGACTCGCCGAGGTCACCCAGGGTCGAGACCAGCGCGGCGGCCGCGCCGAGCAGCGCGCCGGCCCACCACGGCCCGACCAGCAGCAGCCACACCGACAGCGACCCGACCAGGACGCACGCCAGCACCGACCCGGCGAACCCCTCCCAGGACTTCTTCGGGCTGACCGAGGGCGCCATCGGGTGGCGTCCGGTGAGAACCCCCGCGGCGTACCCCCCGATGTCGCTGGCCACGGTCACCAGCACGTACGTGACGACCCGGCGGGCGCCGTCGTCCTCGGCGAGCATGAGCATGGTGAACCCGGCCAGCAGCGGGAGGTAGGCGGCGGCGAAGACCCCGCCCGCGACGTCCCGCACCGCGCCGTCGACGCCCTCGGACGAGCGCCAGACGACGACGCCGATGCTGGTGAGCAGGAAGCACACCGCCAGCGCCTGGCCGCCCGCGGCGTAGCCGGCCACGAGCATGCCGACGGCCCCGACGGCGACGGGGACGATCGGCACCACCACCGCGCGCTGGGACAGCGCCTGGGCCAGCTCCCACAGCGACACGCAGACCGCCGCCGCGACGACGACGACGGACGCCTCCTTGCGGACGAACAGGCTGCCGATGACGACCGCGCCCATGGCCACCCCGACGGCGATGGCGACCGGCAGGTCACGACCGGCCTTCGGGTGCTGCTGGGCGGCCCGCAGCTCTCGCCGGGTGCGGGCGGCAACCGGGGGCGTGGGGTGCGGTGTGGTCATCACGGCTCAGACGTCGAGCAGCTCGGCCTCTTTGCGGCCGAGCAGCTCGTCGACCAAGTCCACGTACTTCTTGGTCGTGGCCTCGAGCTCCTTCTCGGCGCGCGCCCCGTCGTCCTCGCCGACCTCGCCGTCCTTGACCAGCCGGTCGATCGCCTCCTTGGCCCGGCGCCGGACGTTGCGGATCGAGATCTTGGCGTCCTCGGCCTTGGTGCGCGCGAGCTTGATGTAGTCGCGGCGGCGCTCCTCGGTCAGGATCGGCAGCACCACCCGGATGATGTTGCCGTCGTTGGCCGGGTTGGCGCCAAGGTCGCTGTCGCGCAGCGTCTTCTCGATCGCCGTCATCGACGTCTTGTCGTACGGCGTGATGATGATCGTGCGGGCCTCGGGGGTCTGGAACGAGGCCAGCTGCATCAGCGGCGTCGGGCTGCCGTAGTACTCGACCGTCAGCTTGGCGAACATCGCCGGGTTGGCCCGCCCGGTGCGGATCGCCGAGAAGTCCTCCTTGGCAACCTCGACGGCCTTGTCCATCTTCTCCTCGGCGTCGAGAAGCGTGTCGTCGATCACGGCGGGACTCCCTGTCGTACGTCGGTGCGGTGGGTCGGGCGAGCGGGCTCAGCCCGCGGTCACCAGCGTGCCGATCTTCTCACCCCGCAGGGCGCGGGTGACGTTGCCGTCGCCCTCCAGACCGAACACCACCATGGGCAGCTCGTTCTCGCTGCACAGGCTGAAGCACGCCGCGTCGACGACCTTCAGCCCCTGCTGCAGCGCCTGCTGGTAGGTCACCGTCTCGAGCAGGGTGGCGCTCGGGTCGGTGCGCGGGTCGGCCGAGTAGACGCCGTCCACGCCGTTCTTGCTCATCAGGACGACGTCGGCGCGGGTCTCGAGCGCCCGCTGGGCGGCCACGGTGTCGGTCGAGAAGTACGGCATGCCGGCTCCGGCGCCGAAGATGACGACGCGGCCCTTCTCCAGGTGACGGATCGCCCGGCGCGGGATGTACGGCTCGGCGATCTGGCCCATCGTGATGGCGGTCTGCACCCGGGTGTCGACACCGGCCTTCTCCAGGAAGTCCTGCAGAGCCAGGCAGTTCATCACCGTGCCGAGCATGCCCATGTAGTCGGCCCGGGTGCGGTCCATCCCCCGCTGCTGCAGCTCGGCGCCGCGGAAGAAGTTGCCGCCGCCGACGACGACCGACACCTGCACCCCCGAGCGCACCGCCTCGGCGATCTGGGCGGCCACCTTGCGCACGACGTCGGGGTCTACGCCGACGTGGCCACCGCCGAAGGTCTCACCGGACAGCTTGAGCAGCACCCGCTTGTACGGCGTGGGCTCGGCGTCCAGCTGCACCTGGAGGTCCGTCGCGGTCTGGATGTGTGACTGCACGCTGCGAGGTCCCCCCTGGTCGGCCGGTGTGCCGCCCGCAGTCTGCCCTAACCGGCGGCCGGCGCGCGAACGCCGCACGAGTGACGCACGCCCGACGAAACGCCCGCGGTGGCGGGGGTTCGTCGGGCGCGAGAGCGGGTCGGGTCAGGCGCCGACGCGGTAGCGGACGAAGGCCAGCGGCTTGACGCCGGACTCGGAGAGCACCGCCCCGACGGTCTTCTTGGTGTCCTTCGCGAAGGGCTGCTCGACGAGCACGGACTCCTTGAAGAAGCCCTGCAGGCGGCCCTCGACGATGCGCGGCAGCGCGGCCTCGGGCTTGCCCTCGTTGCGGGCGGTCTCGTCGGCGAGGCGCCGCTCGTTCTCGACCAGCTCGGCCGGGACGTCCTCACGGTTGACGAAGCTGGGCTGCATGGCGGCGATGTGCATGGCCACGTCGCGCGCGACCTCGGCGTCGCCGTCCGTCGCCAGCAGGACCCCGACCTGCGGGGGCAGGTCCGGGCTGGTGCGGTGCAGGTACGACGCGACCGAGGCGCCCTCGACGCGCGCCACCCGGCGCACCTCGATCTTCTCGCCGATGGCCGCGTTGGCCTCGTCCAGCAGGGTCTTGACGCTCTTGCCGTCGATCTCGGACGCCAGCAGCGTCTCGGCGTCCGGCGCGGCGACCGCCACGGCCTGGGCCAGCACCGTCGCCGCGACCTCCTGGAACTTCGCGCCCTTGGCGACGAAGTCGGTCTCGCAGTTGACCTCCACCAGGACGCCGACGCCGCCCTGGACGTCGATCGCGACCAGCCCGTTGCTGGCGTTGCGGCCCTCGCGCTTGGCCACGCCCTTCTGACCCTTGACGCGCAGGATCTCTTCGGCCTTGACCTGGTCGCCCTCGGCCTCGTCCAGGGCCTTCTTCACGTCCATCATCCCGGCGCCGGTCTTCTCGCGCAGGGCCTTGATGTCGGCGGTGGTGTAGTTCGCCATCAGTGGTGCTCCGTCCGTCTCGCGGGTCGCACCGCTGGTCACGGTGCGGTGGTGATGTCAGGTGGTGCGGACACGGGCGACGGGCGCGGCCGGGGTCTGCCCCCGGTCGACGCCCTCCGTC
>JACMOY010000301.1 GCA_014377795.1 Actinomycetota bacterium
CCCCTACACCCGCGCGCTGCTCGGCGCCCTGCCCAGCGCCACCGCTCGCGGCGAACGGCTGGCCGTGATCCCCGGGCAGGTGCCCGACCTGGCCCACCAGCCCCGCGGGTGCCGGTTTGCCGCGCGCTGCCCGCTGCGCACCGACGTCTGCGAGCAGGCCCCGGTGCTCGAGCCGGTCGGGGCGTCGATGGCCGCCTGCTGGCACGTCGGCCAGCCGCTGCCGTCGCTGGGCGGTGAGCGGTGAGCGCGCTGCTGCAGGTCGAGGGACTGGTCAAGACGTTCCCGGCCGGCGGGCCACCGTGGCGCCGACGTCGGGTGCACGCGGTGTCCGGTGTCGACCTCGTCGTCGGCGAGGGCCGGACGCTGGGCCTGGTGGGCGAGTCCGGCAGCGGCAAGAGCACGCTGGGACGCTGCATCCTCGGCCTGGACCGCCCCGACTCGGGGCGGGTGCTGTTCGAGGGCGCCGACCTGGCGGCCATGTCCCGCATCGAGCGCGCCCGCTTCCGCCGACGGGTGCAGCCGGTGATGCAGGACCCGTACGGCAGCCTGGACCCGCGGTGGCCGGTCGGGCGCAGCGTCCGCGAGGCGCTCGACGTCCACCGGATCGGCACGCCGCATGACCGCGACCAGCGGGTGCGCGAGCTGTTCGACCGGGTCGGCCTGAACCCCTCGCTCGCGTCGCGGCTGCCGCAGCACCTGTCCGGCGGCCAGCGTCAGCGGGTGGGCATCGCGGCGGCCCTGACGACCGAGCCCGACCTGATCGTCGCCGACGAGCCGGTCAGCGCCCTGGACGTCAGCGTGCAGGCGCAGGTGCTCAACCTGTTCGCCGACCTGCAGCGCGACCTCGGCGTCGCCGCGGTGTTCATCGCCCACGACCTCGGTGTGGTCGAGCACGTCAGCGACGACGTCGCCGTGATGTACCTGGGGCGCGTCGTCGAGAGCGGACCTGCGGGTGAGGTGCTGAGCCGGCCGCAGCACCCGTACACCCGGGCTCTGGTCGAGGCGATCCCGCACCCCGACCCGCGACGACGTGCCCGCCACCAGCCGCTGCCCGGCGAGATACCGAGCCCGGTCGACCCGCCGCCGGGATGCGCGTTCCATCCCCGGTGCGCGCTGGTGCGCGAGGACTGCCGCCGCGAGCGCCCGGTGCTCACCCTGGTGCGCGGGGGATCCAGCGTCGCCTGCCCCGTCGTCGTCCAGCACCCGCTGCCCTCACCCGATCCCGCCCACCCCATCGAGTCCGGGAGGACCACGTGCCCACCGCAGACGTGAACGGCATCACCATCAACTACCTGCTCGAGGGCGAGGGCGACCAGACGGTCGTCCTGGTCAACGGGCTCGCCGACGACCTCGCGTCGTGGGACTTCCAGGTGCCCGACCTGCTCGAGGCGGGCCTGCGCGTCCTGCGCTTCGACAACCGCGGGATCGGTGAGAGCGACAAGCCCGCGGGCGCCTACACCTCGCGGCTGCTCGCCGACGACACCAAGGCCCTGGTGGACCACCTGGGCATCACCGACGTCCACCTGATGGGCGTCTCGATGGGCGGCATGATCGCCCAGGAGTACGCGCTGGCCCACCCCGGCGACCTGCGCTCGCTGACGCTGGCGTGCACCTACGCGGCGCCGGGGGAGTTCTGCTCGCGGATGTTCGACATGTGGGGTGACCTGGCCCCCGAGATGGGCGTGCCGTTCGTGATGCGGGATGTCGCCCTGTGGGCGTTCACGGTGCCGTTCTTCGAGCAGCGACCTGACGACGCCGCCGAGTTCGAGCAGGCCATGGCCGGGTTGCCGATGACGGTCGACGCCTACCTCTCGCAGCTCAACGTCATCCAGGCGCACGACACGACCGACCGCCTCGGCCAGATCTCGGTGCCGACCCTGGTGCTGGCCGGCGAGGAGGACATCCTCATCCCGGTGCGCCTCTCGCGCCGGCTGCACGAGGCGATCCCGGGCTCGACCTGGGCCACCGTGCCCGGGGGGCACGCGTGCCTGTGGGAGAGCCCCGATCCCTTCAACCGCGCCGTCATCGCCTTCGTCACCTCGTCCGCCAGCTGACCCACTACTGCCCAAGGAGCTTTCCAATGACCCAGCTCGCGAACCCGCTCTCGCGCCGTGACCTGCTGCGCCGTGGCGGGCTGCTCGGCCTGGCCACCCTCGGTGGCCCCGCCGTCCTGGCCGCGTGCGGCGGCGGGTCGTCGCCGACCGCCACCTCGTCCGGTGCGGCGGCGGCAGCCCCGCGCGCGGGCGGTGACCTGCGCGCCGCGCTCACCGGCGAGCCCGACACCCTCGACCCGGCGACCTCGTCGGTCTACACCGGTGCCCAGGTGTACGACGGCGTGTTCAGCAAGCTCATCGACATCGACGCCAAGGGTGAGCTCGTCGGTGACCTCGCCACGTCGTGGAAGGCCACCGACGAACGCACCTGGACCTTCGACCTGGTTGACAACGCGACGTTCCACAACGGCGAGAAGTTCACCGCCGCCGACGTGAAGTACACCTTCGAGCGGATCCTGGACCCCAAGACCGCGAGCGCGTACGCCGGGCTGTACACCCCGATCGAGTCCGTCGAGGTGGTCAGCCCGACCCAGGTCGTGTTCCACCTCAAGACCCCGTTCGGCCCGTTCCTCACCAACCTCGCGAACAACGGCGAGATCGTCAACGAGAAGGCGGTCACCAGCGGCGACCCGGCCCGCAAACCGGTCGGCACCGGCCCGTTCGCGTTCGTCGAGTGGGTGCAGGGCGACCACATCACCCTGAAGAAGCACGCCGGCTACCACCACAGCGGCCAGCCGTACCTGGACTCGGTGACGTTCCGGTTCGTGCTCGTCGACCAGGGCCGCATCGACTCGCTGTCGGCAGGTGAGCTCGACTGGGTCGATGCGATCCCGCTGCAGCAGGTGGACACCCTGAGCAAGGACCCGAGGTTCACGTACGTCTCCAGCCCGGTGGCCGGCATCCCCGACTTCCTGGCGATGAACACCAAGAAGGCGCCGTTCGACAAGCTCGAGGTGCGTCAGGCGGTGGCGATCGCGTTGGACCGCAAGGCGATCCGCGACGTCGCCTACCTGGGCAGCGGCGAGGTCGGCGTCGAGGAGGTGCCGTCCGGCTCACCGTGGTACGACGGCAACGACCCCTACGCGTCGGGCCCCGACGTCGCCAAGGCCAAGGCGCTGCTCGCGTCGGCCGGCTTCGCGGGCGGGCTGAAGGTCGAGTACCTCGGGCTGCCGCAGTACCCCGAGCTGCTCAAGACCGGCCAGGTCGTGCGCGACCAGCTCAAGGCGATCGGCATCGACATGAGCATCAAGCAGGTCGACGTGTCGGTCTGGTTCGACGCGTTCTCCAAGGGTGAGTACCAGATCACCAGCGCCTACCAGGAGCGCACGCTGGACCCGGACAACTTCTACTCGCTCGTGATCCGCTCGGGCGGGCCGATCAACACGACCGGGTACGCCAACCCGAAGGTGGACGCCCTCATCGACCAGGCGGCTGCCATGGCCGACGAGGCGGCGCGCAAGAAGCTGTACGCCCAGATCCGCACCATCGTGCGGGACGAGGCCCCGATCGCGTTCGTGCACTACGAGACGCTGAACTACCTGATGACCAAGAAGGTCACCGGGTCGCAGGTCACCCCGACCCTCGAGCTGAACATGGGCCGGGTGGGCTTCACCGCCTGACCGACGGGACTTCTGACACGCCGACCGACCTGGGGCGTCGACCGTTGACCCGGCCACCTGCAGCGCCGCGCCCCAGCGGACCGGTCGGCGCACGGGCTACCCTGGCGCCATCGACGACCAGCCCAGCGACGAGAAGGCGGCACCGGGACCCTCGTCGGGGGTCTCACCGCTGGAGCCCGCCGACGTCGACGACCTGCTGGAGCGGCTTGGCGCGCGGGTCGCCGACGTCATCGCCACCCAGGACCGGCTGCGGGGGCTGCTGGACGCCGTGGTCGCACTGGCTGCCGACCTGTCCCTGGACAGCGTCCTGGAGCACATCGTGCGGGTGGCCTGCCAGCTGGCGGACGCGCGTTTCGGCGCCCTCGGGGTTCTCGGCGCCGGGCCGGACCGCCGGTTGCGCGAGTTCGTCACCCACGGGCTCACCGCCGAGCAGCGCGCCGGCATCGGCCACCTGCCCCGCGGCCACGGGATCCTGGGCGTCCTGATCGACAATCCGCGTCCGCTGCGGTTCTCACCGCTGGGCGACCACGCCAAGTCCTACGGGTTCCCCCCGGGGCACCCGCCGATGAACAGCTTCCTGGGTGTGCCGATCCGGATCCGCGACGAGGTGTACGGCAACCTGTACCTGACCGAGAAGCAGAACGGGGCGGGGTTCACCCAGGACGACGAGCAGATCGTGGTCGCGCTCGCGGCCGCTGCGGGAGTCGTCGTCCAGAACGCGCGGCTGTACGAGAACGGTGAGCGCCGTCGGCGCTGGCTCGAGGCGGCGGCCGACATCACCGCCGCCCTGCTCGGCGAGGTCAGCCGCGGGGATGCGCTGCAGCTGGTGGCGGAGCGGGCCCGTGAGGTCGCGGCCGCGGACATGGCCGCGGTGATGCTGCTGCACGGGCCCGACCGCCTGCCCGTCGAGGTCGCGTCCGGCCCGGGGACCGACGGGGTCGCGGGGGCGCGCATCCGGGTCGAGGGGACGGCGGTCGGGCTGGTGCTCACCGGCGCCGAGCCGGTCG
>JACMOY010000302.1 GCA_014377795.1 Actinomycetota bacterium
CGGCCTGCGCCACGAGGCTGCCGAGGTGGTGCGCTGCCTGCGCGCCGGGCTGCTCGAGAGCCCGGTGATGCCGGCGGACGAGACCGTCGCGATCATGGCGACGATGGACGAGGTCCGCGCCCAGATCGGCCTCACCTACCCGCCGACGTGATCACCTCAATCACGCCGCGTGGCGCTTCGTGACGCGGCGCCGCGCCACGAAGCGCGTCACAAAGCGGGCCGGACGGCGGGCTCAGGCGCGGATCACGTGCGGGCCGCGCTTGGCGTAGCGCCGGGCCTCGGCCAGTGACAACCCGTCGTCGGTGACGATCGTCTCGATGTCCTTGAGGTCGCCGAAGCGGCAGAAGCTGCTGATCCCGAACTTGCTGTGGACACCGACGAGCACCCGGCGCCGCGATGAGCGGATCGCCTGGGCCTTGACGTCGGCGACGGCCGGGTCGGGCGTGGTCAGGCCGTGGGTCAGCGAGATGCCGTTGGCGCCCAGGAACGCCAGGTCGATGACGTACCGCCCGAGCATGCCGGTGGTCGCGGACCCGACCGTCGCGAGGGTGTTGGGCCGCACCCGGCCACCGAGCAGGATCACCGTCAGGTCGGTGCGCCCGGCGATGGACGCCGCCAGCGGTACCGACGCCGTGAGCACGGTCAGGCCACGGTCGCGGGGCAGCGACTCGGCCACCAGCTGGGGCGTGTAGCCCTCGTCGACGAACACGCTCGACTCGTCCGAGAGGCAGCCGATGGCCGCCCGCGCGATCCGGATCTTCTCATCGACCCGGGCGCCGACCCGCGCGCTGAGGTGGGTCTCGAACCCGGCGTTCTCGACCGGGTACGCGCCCCCGTGCACCCGGCGCAGCACCCCGTGATCCTCGAGCCGGCGCAGGTCGCGACGGACCGTCTCGGGTGAGATCGCCAGCTGGACAGCCAGCTCGGCCACCTCGACCCGGCCCTGGGTGCGCGCGAGGCCCAGGATGCGCTGCTGGCGTCCGTCCGCGTCCATCAGGCGCAGCCTACGGCGGTCAGGGGCGGCCGCCGAGCAGGTCTTCGAGCGTGGTGCGCGCACCCTTGCTGTGCAACGAGTCCAGCGCCGCGAGGTACGCGGCCGTGAACCGCTCGTCGTCGACGAGGTCGCCGAACAGCTGGCGATCTCGGACGAAGGCCAACGGGTCGACGTGCTGCGCCCGCGCAGCCTCGACCAGCTGCCCGCGCAGCCGGTCGACCACCTCGATGGGCTGCCCGTGCTCGTCGACGCCCTCTGCATACCGCGCCCAGCTGGCGACCACCGCGGTGGCCAGCTCGATGTCGCCGTCGTGCTCGAGGTTGTGTCTGATCACCGGCAGCAGCCACTTCGGGATGCGGTCCGAGCTCTCGGCGCAGAGCCGGGCCACCGTGTCGCGCACCTGCTCGTTGCTGAAGCGCGCGATCAGCTCGTGCTGGTAGGCCACCAGGTCGATGCCCGGCACCGGCTCGAGGGTGGGCGTGGCCTCATGCTCCATGTAGGCCAGCAGGAAGCGGGCGAACAGCGGGTCCTGGCACACCTCGTGCACCAGCCGGTACCCGGCCAGGTGCCCGAAGTACGCGAGGGCCTGGTGGCTGGCGTTCAGCAGCCTCAGCTTCATCAGCTCGTACGGCTCGACGTCCTGCACCAGCTGCACCCCGACGTCCTGCAGCGGGGGTCGGGTCGTGAACGAGTCCTCGAGCACCCACTGGGTGAACGGCTCGCACACCACCGGCCAGGCGTCCTGGACGCCGAACTGCTCGGTGAGCTCGGCGCGGTCGGCGTCCGTGGTGACCGGCGTGATCCGGTCGACCATGCAGTTGGGGAACCGCACGGACCGCTCGACCCAGTCGCCGAGCGCGGGGTCGCGCAGCCGCGCAAAGGCGGCGAAGCTGCGGCGGGCGACGTCGCCGTTGCCCTGGATGTTGTCGCAGGACAGGATCGTGAAGGGCTCGATCCCGCGGTCCCGGCGACGCACCAGTGCCTCGGTCACCAGGGCGAAGGTCGTGCGCGGGGTGGCGCCGGGCGCCAGGTCGTGACGGACGTCCGGGTTGGTCTGGTCGAACTGTGCCGTGACGGCGTGGATGTTGTAGCCGCCCTCGGTCAC
>JACMOY010000303.1 GCA_014377795.1 Actinomycetota bacterium
CAGCGCCTCGTACTGCACGTTCGGACCCGACTCGTGCAGCGTCCACGTCACCCGCGGGTACATCGTCTGGAACTGTTCGAGCAGGCTCGGGATCGGTCCCCACATCGCCGAACCGACGATCCCCACCCGCAGCCGTCCCACCTCGCCGCGGTCGATCTGGCGGATGGTGTCGATCGTCATGCGCATCTTCGCCAGCAGCTCGGACGCCTCGGCCATCAGCGCCTTGCCGGCCACCGTCAGTTCGAACGTGCGCGTGGTGCGCGCGAACAGCTTGACCCCCAGCTCGCTCTCGAGCTTCATGATCTGCTGCGACAGCGGCGGTTGCGAAATGTGCAGCCGTTCGGCGGCGCGGCTGAAGCTCTTTTCTTCAGCAACCGCAAGGAAGTACTTCAGCTGTTTGAGGTCGATGGACATGGCGGCCTGGAGTCTGTTGTCGGTTCGGGTCAGAGGGGCTTCATGCCGGGCAGGTCGTGCAGCGCGCGCGCCAGCTGCGCTCCAATCAGCGCGTTGTGCATGACCAGCGCGATGTTGGTGGCCAGGCTGCGCCCTTCGGTCAATTCCTTGATGCGCCCGAGCAGGAACGGCGTTACCGCCTTGCCCGTCACGCCGCCTTGCTGCGCCTCGGCCAGCGCCTGTTCGGTGATGCGGTCGATTTCTTCCTTCGGCATCGCGTGCTGCGCCGGCACTGCATTGCTGACCACCACGCCGCCGCGCAAGCCGAGCGCCCACTTGGCGTGGATGAAGGCGGCCTGTTCGAGGGCGCTGTCGCACTGGAAGTCGGCGTCGAAGCCGCTCTCGCGCGTAAAGAACGCCGGGAAGCCCTTCTGGCCGACGCCGATCACCGGCACGCCGTGCGTCTCCAGGTATTCGAGCGTGAGGCCAATGTCGAGGATCGACTTGACCCCGGCGCACACCACGGTGATCGGCACCCGGGCCAGCGTCACCAGGTCGGCGGACTCGTCGAACGTGGTCGCCGCGCCGCGGTGCACCCCGCCGAGGCCACCGGTCGCGAAGACGCGGACACCGGCCAGCGCCGCCAGGTGGGCGGTCGCAGCCACCGTGGTCGCGCCGCAACCCCCGCGGGCCACGACCACCGCCAGGTCACGCACGCCGGCCTTGGCGACGTCGTCGCGTCCGGCCACGGCCGCCAGCGCGTCGTCGTCGAGGCCGATGCGCACCCGGCCGTCGACGACCGCGGCGGTGGCCGGCACCGCACCCTGCGCGCGGACGGCGGCTTCGATCTCGCGCGCCACCCGCAGGTTGTCCGGCCGCGGCAACCCGTGGCTGATGATCGTGGACTCCAGCGCCACGACAGGTGCGCCCTCGGTGAGGGCCGCGCGCACCTCGTCGGTGAGCTCGAGAGCGGCGGGGATCGGTGCGGGTCGGGCGGCCATGGGCGAAGCCTAGGCACCTGCCCCCGCCGGTAGGCTCGTGCCCGTGGTCGAGACAGCACCCGGCGCGGCACCGGGCGACGGTGCCGGCGTGGCCTACCCGGCGCACTGGGAGGCCGACGTCGTCCTGCGCGACGGCGGGGTCGCGCACGTGCGTCCCATCCGGCCGCAGGACGCCCCCGCGGTGCACGCCTTCCACGACGCGCAGTCGGCCGAGTCGGTCTACCTCAGGTTCTTCGCGCCGCTGCCGCACCTGTCGGAGAAGGACGTCGCGCGCTTCACCCAGGTCGACTACGTCAACCGGGTCGGGCTCGTCGCGACCCTCGGCGACGACATCGTGGGCATCGCTCGCTACGACCGGACCAAGGGCACCAGCGCCGAGGTCGCCTTCAACATCAGCGACGCCCACCAGGGCCGGGGGCTGGGGTCGGTGCTGCTCGAGCACCTCACGGTGGCGGCCCGAGAACGCGGCATCACCCGGTTCGTGGCTGAGGTGCTGCCCCAGAACCGCAAGATGATGACGGTCTTCACCGAGGCCGGCTACGAGGTCGCTCACGGGTACGAGGACGGCGTGATCTCGCTCGCGTTCGACATCTCGCCGACCGAGAACTCGGCGCGCGTGCGGGAGTCGCGCGAGCACCGGGCCGAGTCGCGCAGCATGCGCGGGTTGCTGAACCCCCGCTCGGTCGTCGTGGTCGGGGCCAGCCGCGACCCGGACTCGATCGGCCACCGCCTGCTGGAGAACATCCGCGCCGGCGGGTTCACCGGTGCCGTGCACGCCGTCAACCAGGCGTTCGAGGTGCAGGGGGTGACCAGCCACTCGCGGGTCACGGACGCGCCCGGACCCATCGACCTGGCCGTCGTCGCCGTCCCCGCCGATGCGGTCGAGGACGTGGTGCGCGACTGCGCGCGGGCCGGCGTCCGGGGCCTGGTGGTCGTCAGCGCCGGTTTCGCCGAGACCGGTGAGCAGGGGCGGCGCCGCCAGGACCAGCTGGTGCGACTGGCCCGCGCGAACGGGATGCGCGTGGTGGGCCCCAACTCCTTCGGCGTCGTCAACAACGACCCGCTGGTGAGCCTGAACGCCTCGCTGGCCCCGAACCTGCCCCCGGCGGGGCGGTTCGGGCTGTTCAGCCAGTCGGGCGCGCTCGGGATCGCCGTCCTCGACTCGGCCGCGCGGCGCTCGCTGGGCGTGTCGACCTTCGTCAGCGCGGGCAACCGCGCTGACGTCTCGGGCAACGACGTCATGCAGTACTGGCTGGACGACACCTCGACCGAC
The DNA here is from genome assembly GCA_014377795.1 of Actinomycetota bacterium. Taxonomy (GTDB): domain Bacteria; phylum Actinomycetota; class Actinomycetes; order Actinomycetales; family Angustibacteraceae; genus JACMOY01. The sequence continues at coordinate 2,668 of JACMOY010000303.1, forward strand.
GCCGTCGGGCTCTACCTCGAGAGCATCGGCAACCCGCGTAAGTTCACCCGCATCGCCCGCAGGTTGGCCCGCGCCAAGCCGGTGATCGTCGTGAAGTCGGGCGTCTCGTCGTTCGGGGTCCCGCCCGGCCACGCCGTCCGGGCCTCGCGCCTGCCGCGCGAGGCGCTGGACGAGATGCTGCGCCAGTCCGGAGTCATCCGGGTCGAGAACGTCCACCAGCTCTTCGACGTCGCGCAGCTGGTGGTGCACCAGCCGCTGCCGCAGGGCCCGCGGGTCGCCGTCGTCACCAACAGCGACGCGCTGGGTGTGCTGGCGGCAGACGCCTGCACCAGCTGGGGGCTGGAGGTCACGCACGGCCCGGTGGCCCTGCCGTCGACCGCCACGGCGCAGGAGTTCCGCGAGGCGCTCTCGCTCGCGTTCGCCGACCCGGACGTCGACTCGGTCGTGGTCGGGTTCATCCCCCCGTTGGTCACGCTCGACATCGACGTCGCGACGGCCGTGGCCGAGGTGGCGGGGGCGAGCGAAAAGGCATGTGTCGCAACGTTCCTGGGGATGCGCGGGGTGACAGATGCGCTGTCGTCGGGAGCTCGCACGGTGCCCGCCTACCCCACGCCGGAGGACTCTGTGCGCGCCCTGGTCTCGGCGACCCGCTACTCGCAGTGGCGCCAGCGCGACCGCGGAAACCGGGTCGCGCCCGGCCCGATCTACCGCGACGCGGCCCAGGCCGTCGTCGCCGCCGCGGCGCCGCTGACGCCGGACGGCGTCTGGCTGACCAACCCGCAGTCCGCCGAGCTGCTCGCCGCGTACGGCATCGAGCTGTGGCCCTCGTTCCCCGTCCGCACGGCGGACGAGGCGGTCGCGGCAGCGGTCCGGGTGGGGTACCCGGTGGTCCTCAAGTCCACCGCCGAGGGCCTGCGGCACCGCGCCGACCTCGGTGCCGTCCGGCTCGACATCGGACGCGAGGACCAGCTGCACGAGGCGTTCGCCGAGATGTACGACCGGCTGCGGGCGTTGGGGGCCGACGTCTTCGCGGTGCAGGCGATGGCGCCCGCGGGTCTGGCGTGCGTGGTGCGGTCGACCGAGGACCCGCTGTTCGGGCCCGTCGTCGAGTTCGGTGTCGGCGGCCCACCGACCGAGCTGCTGGGCGACGTCGCCCGGCGGTTCCCACCGCTGCGCGAGGGTGACGTCGCCGACCTCGTGCGCTCGGTGCGCGCCGCGCCGCTGCTGTTCGGCCACCGCGGTGCGGCGCCGGTCGACGTGGACGCCCTGGAGGACCTCATCGCCCGGCTCTCGGTGCTGGCCGACGAGCTGCCGCAGGTGGCCTACCTCGAGCTCAACCCGGTCGTCGTCTCGACCCGGGGCCTGGCCGTGCTGGACGCCGGCATCCGGCTGGCCGAGCCGCCCGGGCGCACCGACACCGACCAGCGGCGGCTGCCGGGCTGACCCGAGGGCCCCGTCGGCGCGGGGTGACCTGTCGGCGCGGGGTGACAGAATGGTCACCATGCGAGACGCCCGGACCCCCGACGTGACGAGCCGCGAGCTGCCCCCCGGGCTGCGCTCGGACCTGGTGCGCGCGGGCTACTTCCCCGACCTGGTCATCGACGTGCTGGACGTGTCGGTGGCGGGCGAGCCGGTCGTGGCCCACCTGGTGCACGCCGAGACCACGTTCGACAGCGACGCCGTCCGCCGCCACATCACCGCGCTCGTGCTCACCGCGACCCGCCTGGTCGTGGCCCACGCCGACGACCACGCCCCCGAGGACCCCGACGGGCCGCCCCAGCCGTATGCGACGGCGGCGACCGAGGCCGTCCCGCTGCGCTCGGTGCGCTCGGTCGTCGTCAACCACGTCGTGCCACAGCCGCAGGAGTACGTCCGCGGCGCCGGCTCGCGCGACCTGACGCTGACGATCGGCTGGGGGGCGGTCAGCCGCCTCGACCTCGAGCCGGCCGCGTGCGGCGACCCCGACTGCGAGGCCGACCACGGCTACACCGGCACCGCCAGCGCCGACGACATCGCGCTGCGGGTCGCCTCGGACGCGGACGGCGACACCGCCGTCCGCGACGCGCTGGCCTTCGCCCCCGCGCTGTCGGCCGCGACGGCCGGTGCGGGCGGGCGCTAGTGCCGCACGAGCTGGCCGCCCCGCCGTACGGCACCAGCTCGCTGAGTGACCTGATGCCGGCGGTGGCTCGCAGCCTGGACGTCGAGGTGGCGCCGGCGGACCCCGGGCTGGCCGGTGCGCTGCGCCTGGCGCCGACGGCTCGCGCGTGCGTGCTGCTGGTGGACGGCCTCGGCGACCTGTTGCTGCGCGAGCGCGCCGGGCACGCGCCGTTCCTGCGCTCGCAGCTGGGCCGGGTGGCCACGATCAGCGCGGGCTTCCCGACGACGACAGCCACGAGCATGGGCAGCCTCGGCACCGGGCTGCCGCCGGGCGCGCACGGCCTGGTCGGCTACGAAGTGCTGGTGCCCGAGCGTGACGAGCTGCTTAACGAGCTGTCGTGGGAGCCCGCCGTCGACCCCCGGCGCTGGCAGCGCGAGACCACCGTGCTGCAGCACGTCGCTGCCGCCGGGGTCGAGGTGGTGCGCATCGGCCCCGGGTTCTTCGACGGCTCGGGCCTGACCGAGGCGGCGCTGCGGGGCGGCCGGTTCGTCGCCGCGACCACCCTGGACGACCGGGTCGACGCGGCTCCCGCCGCCCTGCGTTCGTCGCCGCGCACCCTGGTCTACGTCTACTGGGGCGACGTCGACAAGGTCGGACACGTCGAGGGCTGCGGGTCGTGGCAGTGGGGCGAGGAGCTCGCCAAGGTCGACCTGGCGATCCGCCGGCTGGTCGCCGGTCTGCCGCGGGACGCCACGCTGCACGTCACCGCCGACCACGGGATGGTCGACGTGCCGCACCACCAGCGCCTCGACGTCGCCCACGAGCCCGACCTGGCCGCCGGCGTCCGGCACGTCGGGGGCGAGCCGCGCTGCCCGCAGCTCTACTGCGAGACCGGGCAGGTCGAGGCGGTGCTGGCCGCCTGGGCCGACCGGCTGGCCGGCCGCGCCGACGGCGTGACCCGCGAGCACGCCGTCGCGGCCGGGTGGTTCGGCCAGGTCGCCGCCCACGTCAGCGCGCGGATCGGCGACGTCATCGTCGTGTGCGGCCCGGGGGCGGCGGTCGTGGACTCGCGCCGGGCCCGCCCGCAGGTGCTGCGGCTGCTGGGGCTGCACGGGGCGCTGACCCCCGAGGAAGCCCTCGTCCCGCTGCTCACCGTGTCAGGATCCGACCGTGGCTGAGCTGGTCTTCTTCTCCGGGACGATGGACTGCGGCAAGTCGACCCTCGCGCTGCAGATGGACCACAACCGCAGCGCCGCGGGGCGGGCCGGTCTGGTGTTCACCTGCCACGACCGCGCGGGCGACTCGGTGCTGTCCAGCCGGCTCGGGCTCGCGGCGGGCGCGCTCGAGGTCACCCCGGCGCTGGACTTCTGGCAGGTCGTGGTGACCCACAAGATGGCGGGCGAGCGGGTCGACTACCTGATCTGCGACGAGGCCCAGTTCTACACGCCCGACCAGGTCGAGCAGCTCGCGCGGCTGGTCGACGACATGGCGGTGGACGTCTTCGCGTTCGGCATCACCGCGGACTTTCGCACCCGCCTGTTCCCGGGCAGCAGGCGGCTGGTCGAGCTCGCTGACCGCGTGCAGGTGCTGCAGGTCGAGGCGCTGTGCTGGTGCGGTTCGCGGGCCACCCACAACGCCCGCACCCTGGCCGGCGTCATGGTGGTCGAGGGTGACCAGGTGGTCGTGGGCGACATCCGACCCGGCGACCAGGCCGCCGCGGACGAGGTGGGGTACGAGGTGCTGTGTCGACGCCACCACCTGCGTCGGATGACCCGGGCGGCCGCGCACGCGGGGCTCGGCTCGCCGGATGTCCTGCCGCTGGAGTCGCGCTCGCTGGAGGGGCGTCGTGCCTGAGGACCCGGTCGAGGCCGTCATCGAGGCGGCTGCGGCTCTGCTGCGGGCCCGGGGCGACCGCATGACGGGCCCCCGCCGGGCCGTGCTGACCGTGCTGGCGCTGCGCCAGTCGCACCTGGCCCCCGACCAGGTCGTCGCCGCGGTCGCCGAGCTGGACGCCGGCGTCCACCGCGCCTCGGTCTACCGCGCCCTCGAGGCGCTCAGCGACCTCGGCGTCGTGCAGCACATGCACCTGGGCCACGGCACCACCGCCTACCACCTGGCGGCCGAGCACCGCCACCTGCACGCCGCCTGCGGGCGCTGCGGGGCCGTCGTCGACCTGCCCGGTGACCTGCTCGACGACGTCGCCACCCGCTTGGACGACGTGCAGGGGTTCGCGTTGGACCCCGCGCACGTCGCGCTCTCGGGCACCTGCGTGCGGTGCCGCCCCGACCAGGTGAGCGGAGACCGACCATGACGGGTCCGGTGGTGATGACCCCTGCGGGACGGGTCGAGGGCGAGGTGCGCAACGGTGTCGTCAGGTTCCTCGGGATCCCGTACGCCGCGCCGCCCGTCGGTGCCCTGCGGTTCGCCGCGCCCCAACCGCCGGCGCCCTGGGACGGTGTGCGGCCGGCGACCGCGTTCGGGCCCACCCCGCCGGGTGCGGGCCCTGGGGGGCTGTCGCCGACCTGCCCGGTGACCGCCTCGACGACGCCCCCACCCGCTTGGACGACGTGCAGGGGTCCGCGTGGGACCCCGCGCACGTCGCGCTCTCGGGCACCTGTGTGC
>JACMOY010000034.1 GCA_014377795.1 Actinomycetota bacterium
ACCTCGGCCTTGGTCGTGCCCGTCGCGGGGTAGAGCACCTTGTCCAGCCGGCGCAGGCGCAGGGCCCGCCCGCCGACGTCGACCCGCACCTCGTCGGTCATCGGCCCAGCTCGCCGGGCGTGAGGTCGGTGCGCAGGCCCCGGACGACCGGCTGGCGCAGCCGGCCGCTGCCGCCGCGCCCGAGGTGGCGCACGTCGACGCACACCACCGGCTCGACCCAGGTGGCGCCGGTCGCATCGGCCCGGTCGAGCGGCTGGTCGAATGCAGATGTGCTGCGCTGCAACGGTTCCAGCCGCTGTGTCAGCTCGGCAGCCAGTGCGCCGCTGATGCCGCTGCCGACCCGGCCGGCGAAGACCAGCCGACCTTCGGCGTCCGGCAGCCCGACCAGCAGCGAGGCCAGCCGACCGGTCGTGCCCGTCTGGGGTCGCCACCCACCGACCACGACCGTGTCGGTGGTGCGGTGCGGGGTCTTGACCCAGTCCTTGCTGCGACGTCCCGGCTGGTATCGCGAGCCGAGCCGTTTGCTGACCACACCCTCGAGCCCCTGCTCGAGGGTGGCCGCGGCCAGCGCCACGCCGTCGTCGTACGAAGGCGGAACCTGCCACGGCCCGGCCCCCAGGTCGAGCCGCTCGAGGCTGGCGCGCCGCTCCTGCACCGGTCGGCGGGTCAGGTCGACGCCGTACAGCCGCACCATGTCGAACAGGATCAGGGTGACCGGCACGCGCTGGGCCAGGGCGGCCGCCTTGGCGCCGTCGCGCACGTGCATCCGCTCGGCGAGGGCGGCGAAGCTCGGCACGCCGTCGACCAGCGCCACCACCTCGCCGTCCAGGTGCGCGTCGGCGAGCGCAGCGGCCAGCGGCAGCAGCTCGGGGAACGACACGGTCACGTCGGTCTCGTTGCGGGAGAACAGCTTCAGCGTGTGCCCGTGGACGTCGGCCAGCACCCGCATGCCGTCCCACTTGACCTCGTGCAGCCACCCGGGGCCTTGCGGTGGCGCGCCGGGATGCACCGCAGGGGTGGCGAGCATGGGCCGCATGGGTCCATCCTGCCGGTGGACGAGTCGATGCACGTGGCAGGAGGTGTGTGCGGTGCGGGCGATGTGGAAGGGCGCGGTGTCGTTCGGACTGGTGAACGTGCCGGTGCGGATGTACACCGCGACGAGCAGTCACGACGTGTCGTTCCACCAGGTGCACCGCGCCGACGGGGGGCGGATCCGGTACAAGCGCACCTGCGACGCCTGCGGCGAGGAGGTCGGCTACGACGAGATCGCCAAGGGCTACGAGGCACCCGACGGCCAGCTGGTGATCCTGACCGACGAGGACCTCGCCGACCTTCCGGTCACCGCCAGCCGCGAGATCGAGGTCGAGCGGTTCGTCCCGGCCGAGCAGATCGACCCGATGCTGCTGGAGAAGTGCTACTACCTCGAGCCCGACACGACGGGCCTGAAGCCCTACGCGCTGCTGCGCGAGGCGCTGCGGGCCGCCGACAAGATGGCGCTGGTGCACGTCGCGATCCGCCAGCGCTCGACGATGGCGGTGCTGCGGGTGCGCGACGACGTGATCGTGCTGCAGACGATGCTGTGGCCCGACGAGATCCGGCGTCCGGACTTCGACACCCTGGGCGACGCCGGCGAGCTGCGCCCGCAGGAGCTCGCGATGGCGTCCTCGCTGGTCGACTCGATGACCGGCGACTACACCGCTGACGAGTTCGCCGACGACTACCGCGACGCCGTCCAGGCCCTGATCGCCAGCAGGCTCGAGGGCGGTGAGGCCCGGCCCGCACCCGCGGCCGCGGCGGCGTCCACCGGCAACGGACAGGTGGTCGACCTGCTCGCGGCGCTGCAGCGCTCGGTCGAGGCCGCCCAGGGCCGCGGCGGTTCGGACTCCCAGCCGGCCCGGAAGCCCGCAGCCGTGAAGAAGGGGGCCACGAAGAAGGCGCCGGCCACGAAGGCGGCAGCGAAGAAGGCGCCCGCCACGAAGACCGCGGCGAAGAAGCCCGCCACGAAAGCGGCTGCCGGGCGCCGCTCGGCGTGACCCCGCCCGTGCGGTGACCAGTCGGCGGGTCGCCGCCGGACGTCAGCCCGCGAGCACGACGACCAGCCGGCGCGGTCCGTGCACGCCCTCGACGCGGCTCAGCTCGATGTCGCTGGTGGCGCTCGGCCCGCTGATGAACGTGAGCGGTCGCAGCGGGTCGAGCAGCGCGATCCCCTCGGGCACGGTCTGCACCACCTGGTCGGTGCGCACGACGCACACGTGCAGGTCCGGCACCAGGGTGATGGCCCGTCGACCACACTCGGCTGCGCCGTCCAGGACGATCGTGCCGGTCTCGGCGATGGCCAGCGCGCACCCGGTGACGACACCGTCCAGCCCGTCGAGGTCAGCCGGGCCGAGGTCGAG
>JACMOY010000304.1 GCA_014377795.1 Actinomycetota bacterium
CGTCGACCGCGACGAGGACGGCTACCTGCTGCAGATCTTCACCAAGCCCCTGGGCGATCGACCCACGGTGTTCTTCGAGCTGATCGAGCGGCACGGTTCGCTGGGCTTCGGCAAGGGCAACTTCAAGGCCCTGTTCGAGGCGATCGAGCGCGAGCAGGAGCGCCGCGGCAACCTGTGACCCCTCAGCCGGACCGCTCGCGCTCGCGGTCGCGGAGCCGCTCGGCGAGCGCCGCGTTGCGTTGCCCGTAGCCGAAGTAGACCGCCAGCCCGATGACCATCCAGATGACGAACCGCAGCCACGTCTCGAGGCTGAGGTTGGTCATCAGGTAGAGGCACGCCAGGGCCGAGACGACCGGTAGCACGGGCGACAACGGAACCCGGAACGGACGGGCCAGCTGCGGCCGGGTGCGGCGCAGCACGGGGACGGCGATCGAGACGACGACGAAGGCGAAGAGCGTGCCGATCGACACCAGGTCGGCGAGCTGCGCGAGCGGCACCAGCCCGGCGATCACGGCGACCAGGACGACGAACGCGGCGCTCACCCGGTACGGCGTGCCCCAGCGCGGGTGGATCTTGGCGACCGCCGGCGGCAGCAGCCCGTCGCGACCGAGCGCGTACCCGATCCGCCCCATCGCGACGATGTCGACGAGGATCACCGAGGTCAGCCCGGCGACCGCGGCGATCGACACCAGTGTCGAGGCCCACCCGGCGCCGACGGCGTCGAAGGCGCTGGCGATGGGGGCCCCCTCGTTGAGCTCGCGGTAGTCGACCATCCCGGTGACGACCAGCGAGACCCCGACGTACAGCACGGTTGCGATCGCGAGGGTGCCCAGCAGGCCCCGCGGGAGGTCGCGGCCGGGGTCGCGGGTCTCCTCGCCGAGGTTGGCCACCGCCTCGAAACCGGTGTAGGCGAAGAAGACGACGGCGGCGGCGGTCAGCACACCCGCGATGCCGAACGCCGATGGCTCCAGCCCGAACAGCACCTGGCTGAGCGGCTGCTTGAGCCCGCTGGTGCCGTTCGCGACGGGTCGGGCGGCCGGGACGAACGGCGAGAGGTGGTCACGCGTCATGTAGAAGGCACCGGCGACGATGACGAAGACGCAGACGGCGACCTTGACGGCGACCAGGGCGTTGGTGACCCGCGCCGACTCGCGGATGCCGACGACAGCGACCACGCCGAGCGCCAGCACGATCCCGATGGCGCCCACGTTGACCGTGGACTCCTCACCGAACAACGACGTCGGCAGGCTGAACAGCTTCTGCAGGTAGCCCGACCAGCCGCGCGCCACGACCGAGGCGCCGAGCGCGAACTCCAGCACGAGGTCCCAGCCGATGATCCACGCGAACACCTCGCCCATCGTCGCGTAGGCATAGGTGTAGGCGCTGCCGGCGGTGGGGACGCTGGACGCCAGCTCGCTGTAGCAGAGCGCAGCCAGCGCGCTGACGACTCCGGCGATGACGAACGAGACGACCACCGCGGGCCCGGCGTGGTTCTTGGCCTCGACACCGGTGAGGGTGAAGATCCCGGTGCCGATGACCACCCCGATGCCGAACCCCATCAGGCTGACCGGGCCGAGCCGGCGCTGCAGCCGCGGCGCGTCCTGCTCACCCGGTTCGTCGCAGAGCTGGGCGAGAACGTCCTCGACCGGTTTTGTCCGGAACATGCGCATAAGAGGCAACCGTAGGTCCAGGGCGACCTGAGAGCATGGCGGGATGACGACGAACGCGCCCGGGTGGTACCCGGATCCCCAGGTTCCTCAGCAGATGCGCTGGTGGGACGGCGTGACGTGGACCGGCGACGTGTACGCGCGCGTCGAGCCGCCCGGCGGGTACCTCAGCGAGGGGGCGGCGTCGACGTCCGCGACCGCCGTCGAGGTGCAGCAGCGCACCACGGCACCCGCGACACCGGACGGCGTGCCGCTGGCCACCTGGGGGCGCCGGGCCGGCGCACGGGTGATCGACACGGTGATCACGACGCCGATCGCGCTGGTGCTGGCGCTGCCGTGGGTCACCCGGTTGGTGCGCCGGCTCGTCGACCAGGCCCAGCAGGCCGCGCCGTCGACCAACCCGTTCGCGGCCTACGACGCCGCGACGCTGCGCGACCTGGCGGTCGTCGCGCTGATCTCGCTGCTGGTCGGCCTGGTGTACGAGATGGCGTTCCTGCTGACCCGGGCCGCCACGCCCGGCAAGCTGCTGCTGGGGCTGCGCGTGCGGCGCTGGGCCGCGGGCGAGCCCCTGAGCGCCGGCGTGGTGGCCCGCCGCTGGGTCGGCTACCAGGGGCTGAGCCAGGTCCCGAGCGTCGGTGGGATCTACGGGCTGGTCGACGTGCTCTGGCCGCTGTGGGACGCGCGGCGGCAGGCGCTGCACGACAAGATCGCCGGCACCTGCGTCGTGGCGCCGGTCAAGGACCCCCGATGACCTACTACCGCAGCGTCGGCGCCGTCCCGCCCAAGCGGCACACCCAGTTCCGCGCGCCAGACGGGCGGCTCTACAGCGAGGAGCTGATGGGCGAAGAGGGGTTCTCCAGCGACTCGACCCTGCTCTACCACCGCGAGATCCCGTCGGCGATCGTGGCCTCGCGGCCGTGGTCGCTGCCCGACCTCGCGACGACGCCGAACCACCCGCTGCGCCCGCTGCACCTGCGGCTGCACGAGCTGTTCCCGGTGGACGCCCAGCCCACCGACGTCGTCCGAGGGCGTCGGCTCGTGCTGGCCAACCCCGACGTCCGCATCTCGTACGTCCTGGCGAGCGAGCCGTCCCCTTACTACCGCAACGCGATGGGTGACGAGTGCGTCTTCATCGAGGCGGGCTCGGCGCGGGTCGAGACCGTCTTCGGCGCGCTCGACGTCGGTGCCGGCGACTTCGTGGTGCTACCCCGTGCCACGGTGCACCGCTGGCTGCCGACCGGCGACGAGCCGGTGCGCGCGTACTGCATCGAGGCCACCAGCCACATCCGGCCGCCCCAGCGCTACCTCTCGCGGTTCGGCCAGCTGCTCGAGCACAGCCCCTACTGCGAGCGCGACCTGCACGGCCCGCAGGCGCCGCTGCTCGTCGAGGGCACCGACGTCGAGGTGCTGACCAAGCACCGCGGCCCCGGGCCGAGCGGCGTGGTGGGCAGTGCCGTCGTCCACGCCACGCACCCGTTCGACGTCGTCGGCTGGGACGGCTGCCTGTACCCGTACCGGTTTGCCGTCAGCGACTTCGAGCCCATCACCGGCCGCGTCCACCAGCCACCACCGGTGCACCAGGTGTTCGAGGCAGGCGGGTTCGTGATCTGCGCGTTCGTGCCGCGCAAGGTCGACTACCACCCGCTCGCGGTCCCCGTGCCGTACTACCACTCCAACGTCGACAGCGACGAGGTCATGTTCTACGTCGCGGGTGACTACGAGGCGCGCCGGGGCAGCGGCATCGCTCGCGGTTCGGTGTCGCTGCACCCCGGTGGGCACAGCCACGGCCCGCAGCCGGGCGCCGTCGAGAACGCCCTGGGCAAGGACTACTTCGACGAGCTCGCCGTCATGGTCGACACCTTCCGCCCGCTCGAGCTCGGCGAGGGCGCCCTCGCCAGCGACGACGGCGTGTACGCGTACAGCTGGGCCGGACGCCGCCTCGACTGAAGGCCTACGCCGGAGTGCTGAAGACGGTGGGGATCACGGGCTCACCGCGCGACAGCTGCAAGGCGGACGGCGGCAGCTCGGCTCGCGCTGCCAGGTGCCGTTCGCGCGCGTCGGACAGGGGCTCGCGGCCCACGACCTCACCGGCCACGACCAGCTCGCTCAGCAGTGGGCGGTCGTCGCGGTCGCCGGCTGGTGGTTCCCCGGTCCCCACGACCTCGGCACGGGCAGTCCCGCCGGTGTCCCGCCGGCGCAGCGCCCACTTGCGGCCCGCCACGGTCGCCTTGTCAGCGCTGCGCTTGGCGACGCCGATCATCGCGCCGTCAGCCCCCTCGCGGGCGACGAGCTTGTAGACCAGCCCCGCCGTCGGCGCACCCGAGCCGGTCACGACGGACGTGCCGACGCCGTAGCCGTCGACCGGCGCGGCCGCGAGAGCGGCGATGGCGTGCTCGTCCAGGTCGCTGGTGACGATGATCCGGGTGCCCGTGGCGCCGAGCTCGTCCAGCTGGGCGCGCACCGCCCGCGCCTGGGCCAGCAGGTCGCCGGAGTCCAGCCGCACGGCGCCGAGCCCGGGCCCGGCCACCTCGACGGCGGTGCGGACGGCGGCGGCGACGTCGTACGTGTCGACGAGCAGGGTGGTGCCGACCCCGAGGCTCGCGACCTGCGCGGCGAACGCCGCCGGCTCGTCGTCGTGCAGCAGCGTGAACGCGTGCGCGCTCGTGCCCGTGGTGGGCACCGCGTGCCGCCGTCCGGCCTCGAGGTTGCTCGTGGCCATGAACCCCGCGACGTACGCCGCGCGGGCAGCGGCGACCGCCGCCTGCTCGTGGGTGCGGCGCGAGCCCATCTCGATGCACGGGCGCGACCCGGCCGCCGCCGTCATCCGGCTAGCGGCAGCGGCCACCGCGCTGTCGTGGTTCAGCACGCTGAGCACGACCGTCTCGAGCAGCACCGCCTCGGCGAAGGTGCCCTCGACCACCAGCACGGGTGAGCCGGGGAAGAACGCGTCACCCTCGGCGTACCCCCACACCGATCCGCTGAACCGATACTCCCGCAACCACTTCAGGGTCACGTCGTCGACGACCCCGGCGCTCTCGAGGTGGGAGAGCTCAGCCTCGTCGAAGCTGAACACCTCGAGCGCGTCCAGCAACCGGCCGGTGCCGGCGACCACGCCGTACCGGCGGCCGGGGGGCAGTCGCCGGGCGAAGACCTCGGACACGCACCGGCGGGCGGCCGCGCCGCTGCGCAGCGCCGCCTGCAGCATGGTCAGCTCGTAGTGGTCGGTGAGCAGGGCGCTGGACGGCTCGATCGGGTCGGCAGCATTCACCAGCCGAGCCTAGAGTGGACGCCGTGGTCACGTCACCGGTCGAGCTCGACGAGCCCCGCTCGGGCCTCGATCAGGCGCTCACCCCGCCGTGGGTCACCCTGGTCTGGAACGACCCGGTCAACCTGATGTCCTACGTCAGCTACGTGTTCCGCAGCTACTTCGGCTACCCCGAGGCCAAGGCCGACAAGCTCATGCTGGACGTGCACGAGAAGGGCCGGGCGGCCGTCTCGCACGGCAGCCGCGAGGAGATGGAGCGCGACGTCGAGGCGCTGCAGGGCTACGGGCTGTGGGCCACGATGCGCAAGGACGACTGATGGCGCGCGGGTTCCAGCGCGGACGGCGCGGCATCCGGGCCAAGTTCGACGCCCACGAGAAGAGCCTGCTCGCCCACCTGTTCGTCGAGGTGTACGAGCTGCTGGACGCCCACGACGGCCCGGGCGAGCAGGACCCGCTCGCCGTCATGGTCGGCATCGGCACGGCTGTCGACACCCCTGCAGACCCGGCGCTGGCGCGGCTGCTGCCCGACGGGCACCGGGACGACCCGCAGGCCAGCGCCGACTTCCGCCGCTACACCGAGCTGGGGCTGCGCGATCGCAAGCGGGCGGGGCTCGAGGCCGCGCGGGTCAGCCTCGGGCGTGAGGGCGCGTTGGTGCTGGACGACGACGAGGCACGGGCCTGGGCGGTCGCGCTGACCGACGTCCGGCTGGTGCTGGCCGAGCGGATGGGCCTGCGCACCGAGCAGGACCACGACCGGCTGCTGGAGCAGGCCGAGGGTGACGACGAGGGGGTCTCGGTGATGCTGTCGCTGTACGACTTCCTGACCTGGCTGCAGGAGACGCTGGTCGCAGCCCTCGTGGCGCCCCTGCGCGACCTGCCCGAGGACTGAGCCCTTCCACGGCGCGGCCGCGCGCTCGCGCCACGACTGCGCGGTGGTGCTCATCGCCCCACGGTGCCCGTCCGCCGGGCCGGCCCGGCCCCGATCCGGGGGGATGTCGGCTGGCGCATCTAGGCTGACCGGCGTGGCGGACGCACCGATCGGCATCTTCGACTCCGGGTACGGCGGGCCCACCGTCGCCCGGGCGGTGCTCGACCAGCTGCCGCACGAGCCGGTGCTGTACATGGGCGACACCGCCCATCAACCGTACGGTCCGCGGCCGATCGCGCAGGTGCGCGAGCTGGCGCTGGCATGCCTCGACGAGCTCGTCCAGCGCGGGGTCAAGCTGCTCGTGATCGCCTGCAACAGCGCCAGTGCAGCGGTGCTGGGCGATGCCCGCGAGCGGTACGACGTCCCCGTGGTCGAGGTGATCCGCCCGGCCGTGCGCCGGGCCGCGGCCGCCAGCCGGTCGGGTCGGATCGGGGTCGTGTGCACCCGCGCGACGCAGGCGTCCGGGGCCTACGAGGACGCGTTCGCCGCCGCGCCGCACCTGCAGGTGACGACGCGGGCCTGCCCGCGCTTCGTCGAGTTCGTCGAGGCGGGCGTCACCGCCGGCCCCGAGCTGCTGGCGGCGGCGCACGAGTACCTCGACCCGGTCGCGGCGGCTGGGGTCGACACCCTGATCCTGGGCTGCACGCACTACCCGCTGCTGACCGGCGTCATCAGCTATGTCATGGGCGACCTGGTCACCCTGGTCAGCAGCGCCGAAGAGACGGCCAAGGACGTCTACCGCCAGCTGGTCGAGAACGACCTGGTGCGCGACCCCGGTCTGCCGGCGCCGCAGCACCGGTTCGTCACCACCGGCGACCCGCAGGCGTTCGCCACGCTCGGCCGACGGTTTCTCGGCCCCGAGTTCGGCGCCGCCGAGCTCAGCGCGGCCGGTGCGTTCGCAGCCGCCACGACGGCGCCCGCGTGAGGGTCACGGTCGTCGGCTGCTCGGGCTCGGTGCCCGGGCCGGCGTCCCCGGCGTCCTGCTACCTCGTCGAGGCCGATGACGACGGCGGACGCACCTGGCGGGTGGTGCTCGACCTCGGCAACGGAGCGCTCGGGCCGCTGCAGCGTCACCTCGACCCGACCACCCTGGACGCGGTGCTGCTCTCGCACCTGCACGCCGACCACTGCCTCGACCTGTGTGGTCTGTACGTGATGCTGCGGTACGGCCCGCACCCGCGAGCCACCCGGCTGCCCGTCTGGGGGCCGACCGGCACGGCCGACCGGATGGCCCGCGCGTACGACCTGCCACCCGTGCCGGGGATGACGCGGCACCTGGACTTCGGCGCCTGGGCGGACGCTGAGCCGGTGGTGATCGGCCCGCTGACGGTCACGCCGCTGCGTGTCAACCACCCGGTCGAGACCTACGGGCTGCGCGTCGAGCATCGCGGTCAGGTGCTGGCCTACACCGGTGACACCGACAGCTGCGAGGCGCTCGAACCATTGTGCCGCAACGCTTCTGTCGTCCTCGCCGACAGTGCCTTCGTCGACGGCCGCGACACCACGACCGGCATCCACCTGTCCGGACGCCGGGCCGCCGAGGCCGCGGTCGCCGCCGGCGGGGTGCAGCGCCTGGTCCTCACCCACCTACCACCGTGGAACGACCCGAGCGAGTGCCTCGACCAGGCCCGTGCCGTCTGGGCCGGTCCGCTGGAGGTGGCTCGGCCGGGGTCGACGTACGACGTGTGAGCGGGCCCGCCGCTAGCCTGGCGTCATGTCCTCGATCCCCGCCTCACCCGACTCCCCGCCGCGCCATGACGGCCGCGCGACCACCGACCTGCGAGCGGTGCGCATCACCCGCGGGTGGCTCGACCACGCCGAAGGCAGTGTGCTCGTCGAGTTCGGCCGCACGCGCGTGCTGTGCGCCGCGTCGTTCACCGCCGGCGTGCCGCGCTGGCGCAAGGGCAGCGGCGAGGGCTGGGTCACCGCCGAGTACGCGATGCTGCCGCGAGCGACCAACACCCGCAGCGACCGCGAGTCGGTCAAGGGCAAGATCGGCGGCCGCACGCACGAGATCAGCCGCCTCGTCGGGCGCAGCCTGCGGGCCGTCGTCGACACGAAAGCGTTGGGAGAGAACACGATCGTCCTGGACTGCGACGTCCTGCAGGCGGACGGCGGCACCCGCACCGCCGCCATCACCGGTGCTTACGTCGCCCTGGTCGATGCCATCGAGGACGCCAGGGCGCGCGGCCTGGACAAGCCGGACGCCCGGCCGCTGACCGGTTCGGTCGCCGCGAACAGCGTCGGCGTCGTCGGTGGACGCCCGGTGCTCGACCTGGACTACGTCGAGGACGTCGACGCCGACACCGACATGAACGTCGTGATGACCGGTGACGGCCACTTCGTCGAGGTGCAGGGCACCGCCGAGGGCGCGCCGTTCGACCGCGGGCTGCTGGACGGGCTGCTCGACCTCGCCGGGCTGGGCTGCGCCGAGCTGACCCGGCTGCAGGCCGAGGCGCTGGCCGTCGGGCAGTGAGCGCTGGAGCGCGGGTGGTCCTCGCGACCCGCAACGCGCACAAGGTGGTCGAGCTGCGCGAGATCCTGGCTGAGCTCGTCGTCGGAACCGGGATCGACCTGGACGTCGCCGTCGTCGGGATCGCGGACGTCTCGGCCGCACCCGACGTGGTCGAGTCCGGCGTCACCTTCGCCGAGAACTCGCTGCTGAAAGCCCGAGCCGCTTGTGCCGCAACGGGTCTGCCTGCGCTGGCCGACGACTCGGGACTGGCGGTGGATGTGCTGGGCGGGTCACCCGGCGTGTTCTCGGCGCGGTGGTCCGGCGGAGGTGGGGACGCCGCCAACGTCGCGCTGCTGCTGGCCCAGCTGGCCGACGTCCCGGACGGGCACCGCGCCGCGGCGTTCGTCTGCGCCGCGTCGCTCGTGACCCCCCTGGGCGACGAGGTCGTCGAGCACGGTCACCTCGCCGGCACCCTCGAGCGGGAGCCGCGTGGCACCCATGGCTTCGGCTACGACCCGATCCTGCGGGTCGACGCGACGCGCACCCTGGCCGAGCTGAACCCCGCCGAGAAGAACGCGATCAGCCACCGGGGCCAGGCCCTGCGCGCCCTCGCACCGCACGTGCTGGCACTGCTCACCGGAGCCTGACGCATCGCGGCAACTGCCGGGGCCCTCCACCGGGGCGTGTGATCCTTGAACCATGCTGAGCCCGCGTCGCACCACTGCTACGTCCGCGGTGGTGGGCCTGCTCGCCGGCGCCCTGACCATCGGCGTCGCCGAGCTCGTGGCCGCCCTGCTGCAGCGCAGCGGTCGCGCCGGTGGCACGCCGTCCCCCGTCGTCGCGGTCGGCGGGGCGTTCATCGACCGCACCCCGCCATGGCTCAAGGACCTCGCGATAGCCACGTTCGGAACCGCTGACAAGACGGCGCTGCTCACCGGCATCGCTGTGGTGCTGGCCCTCGTCGCCGCCCTCGCCGGGGTGCTCGCGGCCCGCCGGCGCACGCTGGGCCTGCTCGTCGTGGTGCTGCTCGCCGGTGTGGGAGCCGCTGCCGTGCTGAGCCGGCCGGGCGCCGCCTGGCTCGACGCGTTCCCCACCGTGGCGGGCGCCATCGCCGGGCTGCTGTCGCTGGACGCCCTCACCGCTCGGGCGCGCGCCGCACAGCGGCCGGGTATGGCGGTCGACCGGCGCTCGTTCGTCCAGCTCGCGGTCGGCACCGGCGCGGTGGCGATCGTGGGCGGCGGCCTCTCGCAGCTGGTGGGCGGCGGCGGCCGCGCGGCCCAGGCCAGCCGGGCCTCGGTGGTGCTGCCCGCCCCGACGTCCGCGGCCACGGCGGCGCCGGCGTCCGCGACCGGCGTCGAGGGCCTTTCGCCGCTGGTGACGCCGGTCGACGCGTTCTACCGCATCGACACCGCGCTCGCCGTGCCGCAGGTGTCGAAGCAGGACTGGCGCCTGCGCATCCACGGTCTGGTGGACCACGAGGTCCAGATCACGTACGCCGAGCTGCTGGCCCTGCCGCTGGTCGACCGGATGGTCACGCTGTCGTGCGTCTCCAACGAGGTCGGCGGCGACCTGATCGGCAACCAGGTGTGGCGCGGCCACCTGCTGCGCGAGCTGCTCGCGAAGGCCGGCCCGGCCAAGGACGCCGACATGGTGCTGTCCACCAGCGTCGACGGGTGGACGGCGGGCACGCCGCTGGACGCCCTGACCGACCCCGCGCGCGATGCGATGCTCGCCGTCGGCATGGACGGCGAGCCGTTGCCTCTCGTCCACGGGTTCCCGGTGCGCATGGTCGTGCCGGGCCTGTACGGCTACGTCTCGGCCACCAAGTGGGTGGTCGACCTCGAGGTCACCCGGTTCGACCGGGCTCAGGGCTACTGGACGCCGCGCGGTTGGTCGGCCCTGGGCCCGATCAAGACCGAGTCGCGCATCGACGTCCCGCGCTCCGGGGCGAGCGTCAAGGCCGGCCGGGTCGCCGTCGCCGGTGTTGCGTGGGCGCCGCACCGGGGGATCGATGCGGTCGAGGTCAAGGTGGACGACGGCCCCTGGCAGCGGGCGGACGTCGGCACCGGCGGCAGCGCCGACACCTGGCGCCAGTGGGTCTGGGCGTGGGACGCGACCCCTGGCGACCACACGCTGGTGGTGCGGGCCAGTGACGGCACCGGTGAGGTGCAGACCGCCGAGCAGGCCCCGCCGGCTCCGGACGGCGCCACCGGCTGGCACACCGTCGACGTCACCGTCGCCTGACGTCGGTACCGGCGGCCCGTTCGTCGGTGCATGTCATGACAGATCTGGACACAACCGTCACCGTGCGCTAGGACGGAGGGTATGACGACCCCTGTGAACGGCCAGAGCCCCAACCGACGCACGTTCCTGTCCGCCGCCATCGCCGCCTCCGGTGTGGCGGTCGCGGCCCCCCTGGTGGGCGCCTCGCCGGCCGCGGCGGACGACCGTCCGAGCCGCGGCGACTTCCCGCACGGCCCGCCGGCCACCGCCCAGCGCGTCGACCGCGAGCTGGCGGCGCTGCTGAAGCAGGTCGACGCGAAGCGGATCGAGGCCACGATCAACGCCCTGGTGTCGTTCGGCACCCGGCACACCCTCTCGTCCCAGACCGACCCCAGGCGAGGCATCGGGGCGGCGCGTGACTGGCTGTTCGACCAGTACCAGCAGATCGCGGCGACCTCCGGCGGCCGGATGACCGTCGAGATGCAGTCCTACGTCCAGCAGCCCGCCTCGCGCATCCCTACCGCCACCACGATCACCAACGTCGTCGCCACCCTGCGCGGCACGAGCGACCC
This sequence comes from Actinomycetota bacterium, assembly GCA_014377795.1. Classification (GTDB taxonomy): domain Bacteria; phylum Actinomycetota; class Actinomycetes; order Actinomycetales; family Angustibacteraceae; genus JACMOY01. The sequence goes on from JACMOY010000304.1 coordinate 11,111, forward strand.
CACGCGCACGTACGTCGTCAGCGGTCACTACGACTCGCGCGTCACCGACATCCTCGACTTCACCGCCGACGCGCCCGGCGCGGACGACGACGCCTCGGGCGTCGCGGTCGCGCTCGAGCTGGCCCGCCTGATGGCCACCCGCAGCACCGCGGCCACCATCGTGTTCGCCGCCGTCGCGGGCGAGGAGCAGGGCCTGTACGGGGCGACCTACCTGGCCAAGGCGCTCAAGGCCCAGCAGGCTGACGTCCAGGGGATGTTCACCAACGACATCGTCGGCAGCCCCCGGGCCGAGGACGGAACCCTCGACCGGCACACCATCCGCCTCTTCGCCGAGGGGGTGCCGTCGGCCGAGACGCCGGAGCAGGCGGCCGCACGGCGCTCGGTGGGCGGTGAGAACGACTCGTCCGCGCGTCAGCTGGCCCGGTTCGTCCGCGAGGTGGCCGACAACGGCGTGACCGGGCTGGACGTGCGCGTGGTCTACCGCCGCGACCGCTACCTGCGCGGTGGCGACCACATCCCGTTCCTCGAGCAGGGCTTCCCGGCGGCGCGGTTCACCGGGCCGCGCGAGGACTACCGCCACCAGCACCAGGACGTGCGGGTCGAGAACGGCGTCCAGATCGGCGACCTCCCGCAGTTCTGCGACGTCGACTACATCGCCGCGGTCGCGCGGGTCAACGGTGCGGCGCTGTGGTCGCTCGCCACCTCACCGGGCACCCCGCGCGGCGCCGCGATCCGCACCAACCGGCTCACCAACGAGACCGACCTGGTGTGGGAGCGCGGCACCGACCCCGGCCTGGCCGGGTACGAGGTCGTCTACCGCGAGAGCACCGCGCCGGAGTGGGAGCACGCGGTGCGGGTCGGCGACGTCACCGCGGTGACGCTGGACATCTCCAAGGACAACGTCTTCTTCGGCGTGCGAGCCGTTGACGGTGCGGGCCGGCACAGCCCGGCGGCGTTCCCGGTGCCGCGCGGGTAGGCCCCGCGAGGGTCCCCGCGTTCGGAGTCGCACCCATCCGCGCGGGCCCGCCCACCGAAGCACTGCCGAGGCCCCGTCGTCCTCCCACGACGGGGCCTCAACTGCGTCCCGACCTCTCACTGTGAGTCACGTCACATCACATCAGGTGAGATTCGACAAGAAAATTCCGCAGTTGACCCATCCCTGACGCGATCCAGCGCGAAGAGAGGCCGTGAGCACCGTGCAGAACTCCTCGACCGCCACCGGGCGGATCACCGCCCCGCAGGCCGCCCTCGCGGGCCTGCTGGCCGGGGGACTGACGGTCGGTGTGGCCGAGCTGCTCGCCGCCCTGCTGGTCCGGTTCGGAGCGGGCGGCCAGGCCAGCCCCGTCGTGGCCGTTGGCGACGCGTTCGTCGACCGCACGCCCGGCTGGCTCAAGGACTTCGCCATCCGCACCTTCGCCAGCAACGACAAGGTCGTGCTGCTGGCCTCGGTCGGCGTGGTCCTGGCCGTCCTGGCCGTCGTCGCGGGCCTCGCGGCGCGGCGCCGGATCGAGGCGGGCGTCGGCGTCGTCGTCCTGCTCGGCGTCGTCGCGGCGGCCGCGGTCGCCACCCGCCCATCGGCCTCCCCGCTGGACGTCCTGCCCACGGTGATCGGCGCGGTGCTCGGAATCCTCGCCCTGCAGCAGCTCGTGACC
>JACMOY010000305.1 GCA_014377795.1 Actinomycetota bacterium
CGGGTCAGCACATCGACCACGGCCTCCTGGAAGCTGGCCGCGACGTCGGCCAGTGGGACGGGCTCGCCCGCCGCCTCGCGCGCCTCGGCCCAGCGCGCCACGGCGGTCTTCAGGCCCGAGAACGAGAAGTCGAAGCGGTGCCCCTCGGCGTCCCGCTGCCCGGTGAGGCCGCGCGGGAACGCGATGGACGCCGGGTCACCGTCCCGGGCCGCCCGGTCGATGTGTGGACCCCCGGGGAACGGCAGTCCCAGCAGCCGGGCGACCTTGTCGAACGCCTCGCCCGCCGCGTCGTCGACGGTGGCACCGAGCGGTCGGATGTCACCCGTCACGTCACCGACGAGCAGCAGCGAGGAGTGCCCGCCCGACACGAGCAGCGCGATCGTCGGCTCGGGAAGCGGCCCGTGCACGAGCTGGTCGACCGCCACGTGGGCGGCGAGGTGGTTGACGCCGTACAGCGGCTTTCCGAGCGCGACCGCGAGCGCCTTGGCCGCGGCGACGCCGACCAGCAGTGCGCCCATCAGGCCCGGGCCGCTGGTGACGGCGAGCGCGTCGACGTCCTCCAGCCGGACGCCGGCCTCGCGGCACGCGCGCTCGATCGTCGGGCCCATCGCCTCCAGGTGCGCCCGGCTGGCCACCTCGGGCACCACACCGCCGAACCGGGCGTGCTCGTCCGAGCTGCTCGCGATGGCGTCGGCGAGCAGCGTCATGCCCCGGACGATGCCGACGCCGGTCTCGTCGCACGAGGTCTCGATACCCAGGACGAGGGGGGCGTCGGTCACGAGACCAGGCTATCGACGGCCCGCACCGGCCGGCGTCGCATGATCCAGGCGTCGACGCCGTCGTAGTACCCGCGTCGGACGGCGATCCGCTCGAACCCGTGCCGGGCGTACAACCGTTGCGCCACAACGTTGTCGGCCCGCACCTCGAGCACCAGCCGCGCCGCGCCGCGCTCGGCGACGGCGACCACGAGCGCACTGAGCAGCTGACCGCCGAGGCCCCGCCCCTGCGCCCAGGGAGCGACCGCGACGGTCATGACGTCGGCGTCCGGGCCGTTCACGGCTGCCCCCGCGTACCCGGCCGGTTCGCCCGGCCGCTCCGGCAGCTCGACGGCGCAGTACCAGCGAGGGGCCTGCGCCAGCTCGGCCCACCAGGTCTCAGCCGTCCAGGCGTCCGCGGTGAACAGCTCGCGCTCGAGCGCCGCCAGCGTCTGGACGTCCCACCAGCGCAGCGGCCGCAGCCGCCCGGTCACGTCCCGACCCTCTTGCGCGCCGCGGGCTCCATGACGTCCGGCCGGCGCAGGTACCGCGGCTCGAGCTGGTCGAACACCACCCCGGCGTCCAGACCCGCGACCACGAGCCGGGCCAGTGCCGCGCCCGAGGGGTCGAGCGGCCCGACCGCGTCACCGAGGACGTCGGCGTACAGCTGCGCGCCGCGACCCACGACCGGCCGCCCGTCGCGGTGCACGTCCGCCGGGCGGGCGACGGCCGGGCCCTCGACCCGCTCGCCGGTGAGGTCGTACCCAGCCCAGTAGACCTCGCGGCGTCGGGCGTCGGTGGCGACCACGAACCCGTCCGCCAACCCCACGGTGTTCGCGTCCAGCGCGTCGCGGGCCAGCACGTCGAGCGTGCAGACCCCGTGCAGCCGCAGGCCCAGCGCGAGCGCCAGGGTGCGGGCGGTGACCAGCCCGACCCGCAGCCCGGTGAAGGGCCCGGGGCCGGTGCCGACTGCGACGTCGGTGAGGTCGCGGCGGTCCGCGCCGGCCTCGGTCAGCACTGCAGCGATACCGGGCGCGAGCAGCTCGCCGTGCCGGCGCGGGTCGTGGGCCGTCGACTGCGCCACGACGCGCGTCCCGTCGTGCAGCGCGACCGTGACGGCCGGAGTCGCGGTGTCCAGAGCGAGCAGCAGCACGACCTCAGGCTAGCCGCGCGGGCGGATCGGCTTGCGCCCACACGACCTGCGCCCACCGCTCGCCGACCCCCCGCACCGTCACGACGCGCTGCTGGGCGTCCTGCGCCTCATCGCGGTCGCCGTCCGGGCCGGCGACCCGGTCGCCGCGGGGCCGCTCGATCGCGATCTCGAGCCGGTCGGTCGCCAGGTCGTCGACCAGGCCCTCGCCCCACTCGACGACGGTGACCGACGACTCCAGCGTCGCGTCCAGGTCGAGGTCGTCCACCTCGGCGATCGAGCCCAGCCGGTAGGCGTCGACGTGCACCAGCGCGGGGCCCGGCCCCAGCGGGGGGTGCACCCGCGCGATCACGAACGTCGGTGAGGTCACCGGCCCGCGTACCGAGAGCCCGGCGCCGATGCCCTGGGTGAGGGTGGTCTTGCCCGCCCCGAGCGCACCCGTCAGCACGACGACGTCCCCTGCCGCGAGCAGGCCGGCGAGGCGCTGCCCGAGGGCCTGCATCGCGTCACGGTCCTCGACCGTCTCACGGGCGGTGAGCACCACGGGTCCTCTCGATGGGCGGCCGGGATCCCGATGCTACTGCTCGGGCCGCGACCGCTGCAGCGATCGACTGGCCCGCACGAGCAGCTCGTCCAGGTGCAGGTTGACCTCGTCGGGGCACTCGAGCATGACCAGATGCCCGGCGTCCGGCAGCACCACGTGCTCGGCGACCGGCAGCCGCCGGACGATCTCGTCGCTGTGCGCCGGTGGGGTCAGCAGGTCGTCCTGGCCCGACAGCACCAGCGCCTCGATGCCGTCCAGGGTCGCGAGCGCGATGCGCTTGTCGTGCACGTCGAAGGTCGGCAGGAACTCGGCCACCACCTCGATGGGGGTGGCTGCGATCATCGCCGCGGAGAACCGCACGAGCGAGGCCGGAACCGCGGACGCGTAGGAGTACCGCTTGACCAGCGCCTGCTCGAGGTCGCTGCCGATGCGCCGGGTGCGGTCGACCAGGCGCGGCGTGCGGGCCAGCCCCGACAGCGCAACGGGCGCGATCAGGTGGGCCACCTGCCCCAGCACCTCGGCCAGCCCCCAGTGGACGTCGACCAGGCCACCGGGGCTGGTCGCGATGAAGGCCACCCCGACCACCCGCTCGCCGACCAGCCGGGCCTGCTCGGCAGCCAGCGCCATCTGCGTCATCCCGCCCAGGGAGTGCCCGATCAGCACGACGGGGCCGGTCGGGGCCACCGCCTGGAGCACCGAGTTCAGGTCGCGCCCGCACTGGTCGACGGTGCACGAACCGCGCGGGCCGGCGTCCGACCTGCCGTGGCCGCGCTGGTCCCACAGCACCAGGCGGTAGCGACCGCGCATCGTCTGCCGCTGGTAGTGCCACGAGTCGAGGTTGAGGCAGAAGCCGTGGCTGAACACCACGGTGAGGTCGGGGTGCTCACCCGAGTCGTCGAGCTCGTCGACCTCGACGTGCAGCCGCGTGCCGTCGTCCGTCACCAGGGGGTGCACCGTGCCGCGCAGCGACCCGAAGGGCTCGGCGACCCCGCCGCCGCGCGAGCGGCCGAGGGTGAACCGCTCGGCCGCGAGGCCCAGCGCCGCCCCGACGCCGGCCGCGGCGAGACCGGCCCCGACGGCCAGCAGGTTCGGTGGGCGCGGGCTCACACGTCCCCGCCGACGTGGGTGCGCGGCACGCGAGCGCCGATCCGGGCCACGATCTCGTAGGCGATGGTGCCGGTGGCCTGCGCCCAGTCCTGGGCGGTCGGCTCACCCGCGGCGCCGTCCCCGAACAGGACGACGGGGTCGCCGGCCCGGCAATCGCGGGCGGCCGCGTCGTCCCCGAGGTCGACGACGACCTGGTCCATCGACACCCGGCCGGCGATGCGGTGGACGGCACCGGCCACGAGCAGCGGCCCCACGTTGCCGGCCGCGCGCGGCACGCCGTCGGCGTACCCGAGCGGCACCAGGGCGAGAACGGTCTCGCGCTCGGTGACGTAGGTGTGGCCGTAGGCGACGCCTGACCCGGCCGGCACCCGCTTGACCAGGGCGAGCGTGGCGCGCAGGCTCATCGCCGGCCGCAGGCCCAGCGCGGCGGCGTCGTGCAGGTCGGGCACCGGTGACAGGCCGTAGACGGCCAGGCCCGGGCGCACCAGGTCGTAGTGGGCGGCGGGGTTGGTCAGGGTCGCCGCCGAGTTGGCCAGGTGGCGCACCTCGGGCCGGACGCCGAGCGCCTCGGCTCGCGCCACCGCCAGGTCGAACACCTCGCGCTGGTGGCGCACCGTCGGGTGGTCGGGCGCGTCCGCCCAGGCCAGGTGCGACCAGACGCCGACGACCGAGACGGCGCCCTCGGCCTGGGCGGCCAGCGCCGCGCCGACCAGCTCGTCCCAGTCCGTGGGCGTGGCGCCGCCACGCGAGAGCCCGGTGTCGATCTTCAGGTGCACGCGCGCAGTGCCCCCGGCGCTGCGGGCGGCGTCGGCGATCTGGTCGACGGCCCACGGCGCCGAGGCCGACAGGTCGATGCCGACGCGCACCGCGCCCGCGAAGTCGTCACCGGGCACGTGCAGCCACGACAGCAGGCGGCCCTGGTCGCCCGCCGCGCGCAGCGACAGTCCCTCAGCCAGCTGCGCCCCCCCCAGCCAGGTGGCCCCCCCGGCGCGGGCCGCGGCAGCGCACGGGAGCAGTCCGTGGCCGTACCCGTCGGCCTTGACGACGGCCATCACCTGGGCGGACGGCGCCCGGCGGCACAGCTCGCGCACGTTCTCGCGCACGGCGGACAGGTCGACGACGGCCTCGGCGGGCAAGGTCGACGTGGCTATCACGTCCCCCAGTCTCTCAGCACCGGCCGCTCGCGGCGCGCTGCGTCAGCAGCTCGCGCACCGCGTCGGGCACCGCGGCCAGCACGCTGCTCGCGCTGACCGGTCCGCCGGCGCTGGCCAGGTGCCCGGCGGCCCCGTGGACGGCGACCGCCAGCGTGCCGGCGTCCAGCGGACTGAGGCCACCGGCGAGCAGGGCCCCCGCGATCCCGGCCAGGACGTCGCCCGAGCCCGCGGTGGCCAGCCAGTGCGGGCCGTCCGCCTGGCTGCGCACCGGCGCGCCGTCCTGGACGACGAGCGTGACGGCCCCTTTGAGCAGGACGGTGGCGCCGGTCAGCTCAGCCGCCAGCCGGGCGTACCGAGCGGGGGCCGCCTCGACGTCCGGCCGCTGCACGTCGACGCCGCGGGCCTGCAGCAGCCGGGTCAGCTCACCGGCGTGCGGGGTGAGCAGGGCGGGCGCCGAGCGGCGCGCGGGCAGCAGATCGAGGGCGCCCGCGTCGACGACGCACGGCAGGTCGCCGGCCAGGGCGTCGGCGACGGCCGCGCGCTGGTCCTCGTCCTCGACGTCCAGTCCGGGCCCGAGCAGCCACGCCTGTACGCGTCCGGGGCCGGGCACGACCTCGGGCCAGCGCGCCCGCACCAGGTCGGCGGGGGCCGGTGGGCCGACGTACCGCACCATGCCGACGCCGGTGGCCACGGCCGCTCCGGTGCACAGCACCGCGGCTCCCGTGTACGTCGGGCCGCCCGCGACCACGCCGAGGACACCCCGGCGGTACTTGTCGTCGTCCGCGCCGGGCACCGGCCACCGGGCGGCGAGGTCGGCGGCCTCGAGCCGCTCGACGGCTGCCTCCTGCGACAGGGTCAGGCCGATGTCGACCACCCGAACGCGTCCGGCCGCCCGGCACGCGGGGGGCAGCAGCAGGGCCGGCTTGGCCGCGCCGAACGTGACGGTGAGGCCGGGGGTGACGTGCCCACCGGCCAGCTCGCCGGACACGGGGTCGATCGCGCTGGGCAGGTCGACCGCCACCACCGGCACGGACGGCGGCACCGAACGCACCAGGGCCAGCGCCCTGCCGCACAGCCCGGGACGCCCCCCGATGCCGATCAGCCCGTCGACGACGACGTCCGCGGGGCCGACGGCGTCAACGATCCGCCCGCGCGCGCAGCGCAGGGCTGCCAGCCCGCTCGCGTGCGCGCGGTCGGCGGCGAGCCCCGCCTCGACCCGCGCACCGCGGGCCGCCAGGCGGGCGCCGGCGAGCAGCGCGTCCCCGCCGTTGTCTCCGGGGCCGATGAGCAGCAGCACGCGCGCGCCGTACGCCGGCCGGCCGACGTCCGCGAGCACCGCCAGCACCGCGGTGGCCAGGCCCGCAGCGGCGCGCTGCATCAGGGCGCCCTCGGGCAGGTCGGCCAGCGCCACCTGCTCGGCCGCCCGAACCGCGGCGACGTCGTACGCGCGGATCATGCCGCGAGCCTAGGGCGTGTGGGTGCTCACGCCTCGGCGACCACGACCGCGCTGGCGATGCCGGCGTCGTGCGAGAGCGAGACGTGCAGCGACGCCACACCCAGCTCGGCGGACCGGGCGGCGACGGTGCCGGTGACGACCAGGTGCGGGCGGCCGGCGGCGTCCTTGCTCACGCTGGCGTCGACCCAGTGCAGCCCGATCGGTGCGCCGAGCGCCTTGGCCAGCGCCTCCTTGGCCGCGAACCGCGCGGCCAGGGACGCCAGCGGCAGGGTCTGCTCCTCTGCCGTGAACAGCCGCTGCAGCAGCCGCGGGGTGCGCGCCAAGGCCAGACCGAACCGCTCGACGTCGACCACGTCGATCCCGATGCCGACGATCACTCGACGGTGACCGACTTGGCGAGGTTGCGTGGCTGGTCGACGTCGTGGCCCTTGGCCAGCGCCAGCTCGCAGGCGAACACCTGCAGCGGCACCGTGGTGACCAGCGGTGCGAGCAGGGTCGGGGTGCACGGCACCTGGATCAGGGTGTCGGCGTACGGGCGGACGTCGTCGTCCCCCTCCTCGGCGATGACGATGGTGCGCGCGCCGCGGGCCCGGATCTCCTGGATGTTCGAGACCACCTTGGGGTGCAGGTGCGCCGAGCCACGCGGGCTCGGCACGACGACGAAGACCGGTTGACCGGGCTCGATCAGGGCGATCGGGCCGTGCTTGAGCTCGCCGGCGGCGAAGCCCTCGGCGTGGATGTAGGCCAGCTCCTTGAGCTAGAGCGCCCCCTCGAGCGCCACCGGGAAGCCTGCGTGCCGGCCGAGGAAAAGCACCGACCGCGCGCCGGCGAGGTCACGCGCGATCTTGTAGACCG
>JACMOY010000306.1 GCA_014377795.1 Actinomycetota bacterium
CGGACCGGGTTCACCAGAAGCACGTCCGCGACCTGGTCCGCCGCCAGCGAGCGCGGGTAGTCGCCCCGGACCTCGAGGTGCACCGGCAGCCAGCCCTCCTCGGCGTACTGCTCGTTGACCTCGCGGGCCACCCGCTGCACGGCGCCGGTGTACTCGCGGTACTCCGGCAGGTCGTGCCGCGACGGGTAGGCGAAGGCCAGGTGCACCACCCGTCGGTGCCACTGCGGCCGGGTGCGCAGCAGCTCCCGGTAGGCCTCGAGGCCACGGACGATGTTCTTGGACAGCTCGGTCCGGTCGATCCGCAGCAGCAGCTGCCGGTCGCCGACCAGCTCGCGGAGCCCAGGGAGCCGGGACTGCACGTCCGGTCGGGCCGCCCGTGCCCGCAGCTCGTCGGCGTCCACCCCGAGCGGGTGCACCGACACCGTCGTGGTGCGCCCGTCGTGGGTCACCGCGTCGGCCGACGTCTGCGCGCCCAGCACCTCGGCGCAGCAGCGGACGAACGCGTCGGCCCACCGGGCGGAGTGGAAGCCGACCGCGTCGGCCCCGAGCATCCCGAGCAGGACCTCGCGGGCCACGGCGTCGGGCAGCAGGGAGAAGTACTCCGGGGGCGCCCACGGCGTGTGGCTGAAGTGCCCGATCCGCAGGTCGGGTCGGCGTGCTCGCAGCTGACGCGGCACCAGCGCCAGGTGGTAGTCCTGCACCAGGACCGTCGCGCCGGGCGCCGCGTGGCTGGCGAGTGCCTCGGCGAAGGCGTCGTCGTAGGCCCGGTAGGCCCGCCACTCGCGCGCGCTCCTGGCGTCGAAGACCGGTGCGTGCGCGGTGTCGTACAGCAGGTGCGCGACGAACCACAGGGTGGCGTTCGCGACCCCGTTGTAGGCCCGGTCGAAGGTCACCGGGTCCACGTCGAGCATCAGCACGCCCGGTGGCACCCGTCCCTCGCGCACGGCCCGGCGGTCGCTGTCGTTCAGCGCCGCGCACACCCACAGCGCGTCCGTCGCCGCGCCACCCACGGCCGACACCAGTCCACCGCCGCCGCGGACCGGTTCGGCCTGGCCGTCCACGAACGAGACCGGACCCCGGTTCGAGGCCAGCAGCAGCGGGGCGGTCACCGGGCGAGGCTAGCGAGCGCCGCCCTACACTGGGCAGCACAACTGCACAGCACCGCTCATCCCGAGGGGCACCAGGGACACGGCCCGACGACGCCCCGGCAACCAGCACGAGTCCGCCATCGGCGGGCCGTGCCAGGTGCCAACTCCGTCCCGCGGCATCGGCGCGCGGGGGAGATGAGGAGATCACCCGAATGACCGCTGTCACAGACATCACCCGCCCAGCTGCTTTCGCCGAGTCACCCGCGTCGGGTCTGGTCTGCCGCGAGTGCCGTACCGCTGTTCCACTGGCGCCGGTGCACGTCTGCCTGGAGTGCTTCGCGCCGCTCGAGGTCGCGTACGACGAGGACCGGCTGCGAGCGGTGACCCGCGCGAGCATCGCCGCCGGCCCGCAGACGATCTGGCGCTACGCCGGTCTGCTGCCCGCCGGCCAGGATCTTGCCACCCGCGTCGACATCGGCGCCGGCATGACCACGCTGCGCAGCGCACCGAACCTCGCCAAGGCGCTCGGCATGCGGCGGCTGTGGGTCAAGGACGACAGCGGTAACCCGACGCACTCCTTCAAGGACCGCGTCGTGTCGGTGGCGCTCTCGGCCGCCCGCGCCTTCGGCTACACCACGGTCAGCTGCGCCAGCACCGGCAACCTCGCCAACTCGGTCGCTGCGCACGCCGCCGCGACCGGCCTGCGCTCGGTGGTGTTCATCCCGGACGACCTCGAGCAGGGCAAGGTCGTCCAGACCGCGGTGTACGGCCAGACGCTGGTTGCTGTGCAGGGCAGCTACGACGACGTCAACCGGCTCTGC
>JACMOY010000307.1 GCA_014377795.1 Actinomycetota bacterium
GCCCGCGCGGTCGAGATCGGTGTCATCGACGAGGTGGTCGAGCCCGAGCGCACCCGCAGCACCCTGGCGCGCGCCCTCGCCGACGCTGCGCAGGTGCGCGGGCAGCACGGCAACATCCCGCTCTGACCCCGGGTCGACCACCTGCCTTGACCGCCGGCTGGCCATCGCCGTACCGTCGCTGATGGAACGGAACCGTTCCGTTTCATCCAGGGGACGGGCAGGTGAGCGGCAGGTGAACCAGACGTCGACCACCCGGCCGCGGATCACCGGGGCGCGCGAGGACGCGATCTTCGACGCCACCCTCACCCTGCTGCGCGAGGTCGGCTACGACCGGCTGCGGATGGACGCCGTGGCCGCGGCCGCCAAGGCCGGCAAGGCGTCGCTGTACCGACGGTGGCGCAGCAAGGGCGAGCTCGTCGTCGACGCCCTGACCCGCTGCGAGCCCGTGACCGCCCTGGACACCGGTTCGGTCCGCGGTGACCTCGTGGGCATGGCGTGCAACAGCGGCGGCACGGTCGACCAGGCCCAGGTCGAGGTGATGGCCGCCCTGATGACCGCGATGCACCACGACGACGAGCTGCGGGCGGCGTTCGAGCAGCGCTTCCTCGAGCCGCGCCTGGCCGCGGCTCGGGCGGCCTTCACCCGCGGCAGGGCCCGCGGCGAGATCCACCCGGACGTCGACACCGAGCTGCTCGTCGACATCCTGCCCAGCATGATCATGCACCGGCTGCTCCTGCGCGGGCAGCACCCCACCCCCGAGCTCGTCGCGCGGATCGTCGACCAGGTCGTCCTGCCCGCTGGACGTCGACTGCCGGAGCCCTCCGCGACGCTGTCCTGACCAGCACCAGCACGCAGCGCCGCGTGATCCCCGCCGCACCACGAGAGGTTCCTGATGTCCCAGACCACGCAGGACGAGTCGACCGCCACGCCGGGGTCCGCGCCGTCCACCGCGCACGGCCACTCCCATCTCGGCCTCGCGCTGGCCCTGATCAGCGCCGCGCAGCTGATGGTGGTGCTGGACGGCACCATCGTCAACATCGCCCTGCCGCACATCCAGACCGACCTGCGGTTCACCCCGGCCAACCTGTCGTGGGTGGTCAACGCCTACACGCTGGCCTTCGGCGGCCTGCTGCTGCTCGGCGGCCGCGCCGGTGACCTGCTGGGTCGCCGCAAGGTGTTCATGACCGGGGTCGGGGTCTTCGCCCTCGCCTCGCTGATCGGTGGCCTGGCCCAGACCGAGGGCATGCTGCTCGGCGCCCGGGTGCTGCAGGGCGTCGGCGCCGCGATCGCCTCGCCGACCGCGCTGTCGCTGATCACCACCACCTTCCCGGTGGGTCCCGCGCGCAACCGGGCGTTCGGCGTCTACGCCGCGATGTCCGGTGCCGGCGCGGCCATCGGCCTGCTGCTCGGCGGGGTGCTGACCGAGTCGTCGTGGCGCTGGACCTTCTTCGTCAACGTGCCCATCGGCATCCTCGTGCTGGTCATGGCCCCCCGGGTCCTCGGCGAGTCCGACCGCGAGAGCGGCGGGTTCGACATCCCCGGCGCCGTGACCGCCACCGGCGGTCTGGTCTCGCTCGTCTACGGCCTGACCCACGCGGCGTCCACGTCGTGGGGCAACGGCGTCACGGTCGCCACCATCGTCACCGGCCTGGTGCTGATCGGGCTGTTCCTGGTGATCGAGTCACGGTCGACGCACGCGCTGATGCCGTTCCGCGTGCTGGCCAGCCGCACCCGCGCCGTCAGCTTCGTCTCGATGCTCATCGTGGGCGCGGGCATGTTCGCGATGTTCTACTTCCTCGGCCTGTTCATCCAGCAGGTGCTCGGCTACAGCCCGGTCAAGTCCGGCTTCGCGTTCCTGCCGTTCAGCGTCGGCATCGTCGTGGCCGCCCAGACCGCGTCGGCCCTGATCACCCGGGTCGACCCGCGGTGGATCAGCGGGTTCGGTGGCCTTCTCGGCGCCACCGGCATGTACGGCTTCTCGCGGCTGCAGGTCGACTCGACCTACCTCGGTGGCCTGCTGCCGTGGATGATCCTGCTCTCAGTGGGCCTGGGCCTGGTCTTCGTCCCGCTCACCCTGACCGCCGTCAAGGGCGTGGCGCGCGAGGACTCCGGCGTCGGCTCGGCAGTGCTGAACACCATGCAGCAGGTCGGGGGCTCGATCGGGCTCGCCGTGCTGAGCACCGTGTCGGTCTCGGCCCTGAAGGACAAGACCGCCGAGCTGACGCCCGCGCCGGGCGCCGACCTCGGTGCCGCGGCCAGGCAGCAGATCGCGCTGGTGGCGCAGACCCACGGTGCCACCCGGGCGTTCCTGGTCGGCGGCGCCATGGTGCTGTCCGCCGCCGTCATCATCGTCGTCGGGCTCGACGTCAAGCACGAGGAGCTCGGCAGCGA
>JACMOY010000308.1 GCA_014377795.1 Actinomycetota bacterium
GCAGGTCGTGGCCATCCCGGTTGCCGACGTCTTCACCGACCATCTGCACGACGTCGCCGCCCGCCTGCGGGCGCAGGGCATCCGGGTCGAGGTCGACACCTCCGACGACCGGTTCCCCAAGAAGATCCGCAACGCGCAGAAGGCGAAGGTGCCCTTCATGCTCATCGCCGGTGAGGACGACGTGAACAAGGGCGCTGTCTCGTTCCGCTACCGCGACGGCTCGCAGAAGAACGCGGTGCCGGTCGACGACGCGATCGCCGAGATCGTGGCGGCGGTGCGGACCCGCGCAGCGACGCCGTGACCATCGAGGACGCGGCGGACTTCGCCGGTGGTGCCGACGGTTTCGAACGGCTCTGGACCCCGCACCGGATGGCGTACCTCGGCGGTGAGAGCAAACCCGCCGACGACTCCGAGGGGCAGTGTCCGTTCTGCCAGGCGCCCGGGCGCGAGGACGCCCAGGGCCTGATCGTCCACCGCGGCAGCTCGGCGTACGTCGTGCTGAACCTCTACCCGTACAACCCGGGCCACCTGATGGTCTGTCCGTACCGCCACGTCTCGTCCTACGTCGACCTCACCGTCGAGGAGACCGCCGAGGTCGCCTCGCTGACGCAGTCCGCGGTTCGGGTGATCACGGCGGTCGCGCATCCGCACGGCTTCAACCTGGGCATGAACCAGGGGGCGGTGGCGGGGGCGGGCATCGCCGCCCACCTGCACCAGCACGTGGTGCCGCGCTGGGGTGGCGACTCGAACTTCCTGCCGATCATCGCGCGGACCAAGGCGGTGCCGATCCTGCTGGCAGACACGCGCGATCAGCTGGCGGCCGCCTGGGCGGGCGCGGCCTGACGCCGCACGGCGCTCGAGCTGGTGAGCAGCCGGTGCGGCACGAGCCGCTCGAGGGGCAGGAACGCCGTGAGGCAGACCACGAGCGGCAGGAAGTGGATGCGGATCGTCAGGTAGGTCATCAGGTGGAAGGTCGCGAAGAACGCGAGGCCCGCCCACAGCAGCCGGCCGCGGACGACGAGCAGCGCGGGGGAGCAGAACTCGGCGACGAGCACCACCCACTGCATCAGGTGCACCAGGCCGGGGACCGACAGCAGCAGGTCGGTCGGTGCGGTTCCGCGCCGGGTGAAGGCCCAGGTGAAGATCGCGCCGTTCGCCCACCCCCAGCCACCGAACCGCATCTTCGACACGGCCGACAGGAAGTAGCAGCAGACCACCCCGACCTGCACCATCCGCACCGCCCAGCCGGCGGCCTCGCTGCGGATCTCGTCGCCGTCGCGCCACCGGGCGGGGCCGGCGGTCGGCAGCACCGCGAGCGCCAGCACCAGCGCGAACTGGTCGTGGTCGATCTTGCTGTAGGAGTAGTTGTTGGACATCCAGTCCAGCAACGCCAGCAGGCAGACCCAGCCGGCCAGTCGAGGCAGCCGCCCGGTTGCGGCGACCAGCGCACTGACGACCAGCAACCCCAGCAGCACCCGCACGTAGTCGTGCGAGGGCGCGGGCAGGTGCAGCCACGACCGCAGCAGGATCGGGCGGTACAGGTTGGCCGGGACGTCGCCGTGCGCGAGGGGGTCGTTGCCGATCCGCAGCACGTCGACGACGACGAACAGGTAGATGACCGTGCGCAGCACCGCGATCCGCCGGGCCGGGACGGTGCCGGCGAACCACGTCCTCATCGCAGGCCCGTCGGGTCGACCACGGTCCAGTCGGCCAGGCGCTCGGTGCGCGTCGAGACCACCTCACCCCCGCGCAGGTCGCTGACCTCCTGACGCAGCCGCAGCTTCGTGTAGCGCGGCCACCCGGGGTGGCGTCGGGCCGCCGCCACCGCGATCGACTGCAGCAGAGCGGGATCGGCGACCAGCCGGGGCAGCTGCCCCTCGACCTCGGCGCGGCCCAGGCCCACGCCCCCGGCCGTCAGCGGTACGCGCACCGTCGTCCCGGCGGTGGTGTCGGCCTCGATGTACGTCGAGCGGATCTGGCCGTCCAGGTCGACCCCGCACGCGAACTGCGACATCGGGGCGAATGGCCACTGGACGTCGTTGCCGCGCACGCTGCCGTTCACTGCGAGCCCGACCACTGCCAGCGTCACCGCCACCCGCCAGGCCAGCCCGGGGCGCGAGAGCCGGCCGCTCGTCGTCCGGGTCACGGTGCGGTCGCCGGCACCCGGCGGGCCCGCCACCGCGCGGCCACCCGGTCGCGGTACCGCTCGAGCGGCAGGAAGGCCAGCAGCATCACCAGGTGCGGCCAGAAGGCGATGGTGATCGTCGCGTAGGTGACGGCGTGGAACAGATACCACGCGAGGACCATCAGCCGCCGCCATCGTTCGGGCAGGAAGAAGATGACCCACGAGGTCAGCTCGGCTGCCATCAGCACCCACTGCATCGCGTGCAGCATGAACGGCACCTGGGCGAACACCTCGCCGATCGGTGAGCCGCGGCGCACCACCGCGCGCAGCAGGGTGGCGCTGTTGACCCAGCCCGGGCCGCCGAAGCGTAGCTTGGCGACGCCGGAGAGCAGGTAGGTGGCGATCGCCCCGAGCTGCACCGCGCGGAGCGCGAAACCGGCGGCCTGGCTGCGGCGGTTGTCGCGCAGGTGCGCGATCCCGACGGTGGGCAGAAGGAGCAGCGCCACGACGAAGTCACCGCGGTCGTGGTCGACCTTGCCGTAGCTGAAGGCCACGTACTGGTACCACGACCAGGTCAGCGCGACGGCCCACCCGGCGGTGCGCGGGAGCCGCCCGGTCATCGCGACCAGGGCCGCGCCGACCGAGCCCCACTTGAGCACCTCGACCAGCACCACGCCGGCGGCAGGCAGCCCGAGCAGCCGGCCGGCCTGCAGCGGCTGGTACCAGACGGGGTCGGCGAAGCCGTGGTACCACCCCGAGGTGTGCAGTGCCAGCACGTCGACCACCACGAAGGCGTAGACGGCGATGCGCAGCAGGGCCACCCGTGAAAGCGGCGCCGGCTCGAACAGCCACCGCGAGAACCGGGTCACGGCCGGGCCCAGCGGGCGATCTCGGTGGTGCGCACCTCGCCGGTCGGACGCCGGTCGACCACGACGGTCTCGTGGCGCACCAGCCGCACGGCCGTCCACGCCGGCGCCGACGGCCGCAGCCGGGCGTGCGAGGCGGCGAGCGTCGCGAGCAGCGAGGGATCGGCGGCGATCCGGCCCGACCTGCCCTCGACCTCAGCGCGGTTCAGGCCGACCGTCTCGGGAGTGACCGGGGCGGTGACCCAGGTCGGGTCGGTCGCGGTCTGCACCTCGAGCCCCATCGCGATGACGGCCCCGGTCGGTGCCTGCGACGTCGAGAACATCCGCCACGGCGAGAACGGCCACCAGTCGTCCTGACCGACCACCGACCCGGCGACGAACACAGCGGTCAGGGCAGCCAGCACCACGACCCGCCAGGCGCGTGAGCGGACGCCGAGCTCGTCGTCCGCACGCGCCCCGGGCTGCGTCTTCCCCTGCCGCCCCCCGACCACCACGACCGCGATGCTACGCGTCGTCCGCGCCCGGATCGCTAGGATCGCGGCGGGGCACCGCCCCCGGCAGCGCCGCCACGCGGCCCGTCCGCCCCCCCTGCCGACC